>JBNMPD010000060.1:0-15705 GCA_051276225.1 Flavobacteriales bacterium | reverse complement strand
ATCATCGAGTCCATATTGCCTGCGGTCACACCAAAAAATAGATTAGGCTCGCCGAGCTGCATAAACTCATCTTTGCTATGCCAATCAGGTTGGGAAATAATCCCCACTCTGAACCCTTGTGCCTCTAGCGTGCGACCAATAACGGCCATTCCAAAGCTGGGATGATCGACATAAGCATCACCCGTAACCAGAATAATGTCACAACTATCCCAACCTAAAACGTCCATTTCTTTGCGAGACATAGGTAAAAATGGCGCAGGTTCAAAACACTCAGCCCAATATTTAGGGAAGGAAAACAGGCCGCGTTCCGCTTTCATACGGGCAACAGGTTTGGATCGTAAGGCTGGTTGAATAGTTGACATGATACTCTCTAAAAAATTCAGCGGGTTGCTGTTCAAAAAATCGGCGAGATTATAACAGAAAGCAATGCGCTTGGTGAGCCATTAATCTCCATAAAATTAGCATGCTTATAGGCACTATTATATGTACATATATGACGCGCTAAAGTTTAAATTTTTGAGGCGGCCTGCATCCAATAAAACCCAAAAGACGATGTCATATCAGCATCATCCATTCACTACCCTGGACAATCTAGATTATTTGTAAATAAAAATGACTTGTGACAGACACTCTGCAGATAATTAAAGTGTATCTAGATACTTACTTTTTAGTCTTTAAATGCAACGATAATGCAATACACATTAATTGTTAACAACACCTTATCTGTTTTGTTACTGAATAAGTAAACCATTGCATGATGTGAATTTTGTAAAACCTCAACTATTTATATCTTCTTCATTACTTAAGGGTACATTCATCACTGCTTCAACCGTTTCTTTAGACGGGTAACCATCAGCAATCAATCCAACAGACGCTTGAAATCCCCGCACACCTTTACGTGTAGCAGGACCTAAAATACCGTCAGCGTCTCCAATATCAAAACCGAGCTGATTAAGCTTTTCTTGGAATCGCTGCATTTCGACTAATGTGTAATTTGGTAAATCAGGCAAAGGTTTTGATAAAGTACCTTGTCCACTAATGCGATCGGCCAAGTGGCCCACAGCGATACCGTAATATTCGGAATTGTTCCAACGTAGGATTACGTCAAAATTATTATACACCATAAAGGCAGACCCTTTATGTCCCGCAGGGATAAGCAACGCTGATTGTAAGTCACTATCACATAATTTTGTGCCGCTCACTTGTGTCACTTTCTGTTTTGACCAAAAAGATAATGGCTGAGGTTGTGATTTTCCGGCTAATTGATAATCAAAACCTTCAGGCAATAAGACCTCTCTGCCCCATCTAAAACCCGTTTTCCAACCTAGGTTTTGCAAAAAGTGTGCAGCAGAAGCTAGCGCATCTAATTCATTGTTCCACAAGTCAACTTTGCCATCTGCATCACCATCTTTAGCATATTTAATGTAGGCCGTTGGCATAAATTGGGTGTGCCCCATTGCACCAGCCCAAGAGCCAATCATATCTTTAGGATCAAGATTCTCGCGCTCAAGTAACAACAGTGCCTGTATAAGTTCTCCAGAAAAATATGCACTTCTGCGCTGATCACAAGCAAGTGTTGTTAAAGCAGGGATGGTAGGGATTTTACCTTTGATCCCCCCAAAATTTGTCTCTAGCCCCCAAAACGCGATCAGATAATGCGCTGGTACGCCATACTGTTGTGTGAGTTTGGATAAAAACTCACGATGTTCTGTTAGTTTTTCACGACCTCTATTAATACGCCAATTGGTCACACGTTTTGAAAAGTAGCCGGAAAACGTTTGAACAAATTCTGGTTGATTTCGGTCGTAACCTAGAATTTTTGGCAAAGGATTAACTTGTCCTAAAATGTCGACAGTGGTGATTTCAGAAACACCCGCATCACGGGCCAGTTGCTGTAAACGTTCTATGCACTGTGGAAATGAATCAGGTTCAGATGTTTGGCTTTGCTGACCATAAGAAATAAAAGCCACTGATATTAAGCCTGTGGCGAGAATAATTTTTTTTAATACAGAAAAAGAAACCAAAGTAACGACCCGAAAAGTTTTAAAAGCTGTTTATCTGATGCTTTATGCTAACTGAATTGGTAAAAATTAATAACCAAAATCTTTAAGCAAATTTTTTCATCCACACATCGTTTGCCATAATGTTTTCAGTGCTCGTAATATGGTCAAGCCAAGTTTTGCCAATTAAATGATCAAACTCATGCAAAAATATGCGCGCAACAAAACCTTCTAGCTTAATATTTTGAGTGTTACCTTCTTTGTCAAAATACGCCACATCAACCCAGTCAGGCCGTTCAATACGCCCGCGCAGACCTGGAACAGACAAACAGCCTTCCCACTCCCATACCTCATTTACACTACTTTGTTTAATTAACGGGTTAACCATTACCAAAGGCTGCATATCTGGCGCGTTGGGGTAACGAGGATTTGGCCGCGAAGCAATGATCATAATGGCTCTAGGATCAAATACTTGTGGCGCGGCTATACCTATGCCATTAGCCTCAAGCATAGTCGCCAACAACTCATCGATAAAGTCAACCAGCGTCGCCTGCTCAAACTCAGCCTGCCCAACCTGCCTAGCCGGCGTTCTAAGAACCTCTTCACCCACCTGTGCAATTTTCATAAACCCCTTCTCACTTTACCTATTTGTCTGAAAAAACATTGAACCATAAAGTAAATAGATACTTAGCTAAACAGCGAAACGCTATGAATATTGAGTTTCAAACCTTCCTTTTTTGGTGAAGGCTCCAAAGCCTCGCCTTGATTGTGCTATTCTCCTTTTCCTCATTATCCACTATAGTTAAAAATTATTTTATTATTTATTTTTTATCTTTTACCTTTTGTCTGTTTGCTCAAAGCAAGAAGATAACGGCTGCATCTAGCTCACCAACTGCAACTGAGCAAATTCACGGTACAAGTCATTGCCTGCTACTAATTCTTGATGGGTGCCGATAGCAACTATTTCACCTTTATCCATCACCACTATTCTGTCCGCATTGATAACCGTTGCTAATCTATGAGCAATAATCAATGTCGTTTTGTCTTTCATCAACTCCTCAAGCGCCAACTTAACATGTTGCTCATTTGAAGCATCCAAAGAACTGGTGGCTTCATCTAACAATAAAATAGGCCTATCAGCCAGGATAGCTCTAGCAATCGCAATACGCTGTTTTTGACCACCAGACAAGCGTACTCCTCGTTCACCTAGATTAGTTTGATACCCGTCTGGTAATTCCCTAATAAAGTCATGTGCACGGGCCGCTTTTGCTGCGTGTTCTATATCTAACTGACTAGCGTCAGTTCGACCATAGCCAATGTTATCTTTCACACTGCTGGCAAATATTACAGATTCCTGAGGCACCAACGCGTATTGGTCACGCAACTCAGTGACATCTAACAATGTAATATCTTTATTTTGTAATTCTATTTGACCACTGCTGACGTCATAAAAACGCAGTAATAATTGAAATAGCGTAGACTTACCTGCCCCACTTGGCCCTACCAAAGCAACACGTTCACCACTTTTTATTTCTAAAGTAAGATTTTTTATCACTGGGACAGTGCTAACTTGAGGATAATGAAAATTCACATTTTTAAGGCTAATTTCACCACTGACTTTATTAGGTAAAATAATCGGATCCGCAGGTGATTCGATGCTAGTCCGAGTGTTTAATAATTCCATTAAACGCTCACTAGCACCCGCGGCTTTTTGAATTTCGCCAATCACTTCGCTAATCGTAGCCACAGCACCACCTGCCATGACAGCGTAAAACATAAATGCGGTGAGCTCGCCAGCACTCAGTTTACCAGTTAACACCTGTTGCGCACCCACCCATGCCACTAGCGTGATAGCAATAATGCTAATTGCCATAATAAAAGCCACCAGCAGAGCACGATATTTAATGCGTAATTGTGCCGCCGCCATTACACCTTCGATGCGAGATTGAAACAACGTTTTGTCTATTTCTTCATGGGAGTATGCCTGCACAGTATGAATTTCATGTAGGGTTTCATCTACATAAGCGCCGACATCTGCAACTTTATCTTGGCTATTTTTTGAATGTAATCTAACTTTTGCGCCAAAGACTCTAATCGGTAATAACACTACTGGTACCGCAATAAGTACATACAATGTCAACATTGGACTAGAAAAAAGCATCAACAATAAGGCACCAATAAATGTGATGCATGAACGAAGCCCCATAGATAAGCCCATTCCTACCACGGACTGTAACAATGTGGTGTCTGCAGTAAATCGAGAAATTACTTCCCCTGTGCGGGTTTTAGCAAAAAATGCTGGTGATAAAGTCAACAAATGCCCATACACATTTTGCCGAATATCCGCACTTACCCTCTCACCCAACCAAATCATCCAATAAAATCGAAAATAAGCAGCAATACTACCTACAAGGGCAATACCCATTACCATGAGCATAGTTTGGTCTAGTTTGTCAGCATTATTAGCAATAAAACCGTCATCCACCACGGCTTTAATACCTTGGCCTAACACTAGCCAAGACGCAGCACCTACAATTAATGCAGATATAGCAAAAGCCACTTTTGATTTGTAAGGACGAAGTTGGCCAAATAACCATCTCATTACGGTGCTAGTTTTAGGGGATTGCAAAGTGTGTATCTCTTAATTTGAATTAAAATTTGATATGGGGTCATTAATAATTTATACGATACGCCTACCAAACTAAAAAGTATCAAACTATTGCAGGCTTTTATCTATCGACCATATACTGAGTAGCAAGCTAACTGTTTCTCCAACAAGGATTTTTTGAGCGACATCAAGATTTTCACAAACAAGTCGCAACCCGTCGTAACAAAAAATTGATATATCATTAAAGTTAACGCTTTTGGTTGGCGTAATACTATTTCTGTCTTGGTTTTACCCTAACTTTAGAAGCTTGAACTTATACGAAGGTACAATTGTATGCCTGAAATTGTTCTATCCTTGCCAAGCGGGTAGGAATATACATGACGCTGAGATGAAAGATCGAAACATGTAGAACAACAAAAGAGGGGTTTTCTAATCGTGATATAGAGTATTAGATGGCACTTTCATCCGGTGTTTCTTAGCAAATAAGTTTCTCGCTTTGATGTTGTTATGCGATCTAAAGGCATGGCAGAAGCTGTTGAAATCAAACAATGATTGGCATCGCTATTTGTCATCCACATTTAAGATAGCTAGAATTAATACAAAGAAACATAACACTAGATTGAACAACGGAATTTGTAGATTGGTTGGCATCATATAAATAAGACTAACTGCGGGGATCCAAATAATCCAAGTGGTCACTATTGTAGTAGGAATTTGCACCTTAATAAGGTCATCAAAGCACATTTTTGTTTTCTGCCAATTAAATTGCTGATCTTTCCATAAAAAAGCCAACGCAATAAATGGCGAGGTAACAAAAACTGAGAATACAAATTGATCAAATGCGGTTTTTTTCAATATGGTGAGCCAATCTGTCCCATCACCAAACAACACAATCTGAAATCCATAAAATCCATTTATTAACCCGCCCAATAGTGCCCATATAGTTATATAAAAAAGCAGTTGTGCAAAAGGTAGGAATCGAATTTTACCACTTAGAAACAAGTGTAAAAAAGGAAACAGTCCGCCGAAAATAGAAGTAGAAATCACGGCATACAAAGCACCATACTCTGCCTTTAAGTTAGCAAATAACTGAAAGGTCTGTTGCGATGCAGGCCAATAAAAATAGCTTAGTGCAATTGTCAGAGCAAACAGCTGTAAACACAGGCCTGGTATGAAATTAGCGCCTATTGCATGTTTTATATTATTAACTAATCGAGTACCACTAGCCTGCTTAGATATCATTTAGTTTTTCTCAAAATAGAACTTTTTAGCCACACAAGTCCACCAACCCAAGTGCAGCTTGAAGTTAAAATAGCGCCCCAAAGCCAATCTTTAATAGTAATATAAAGCGGCCAGTCGATAACTAATGCATAATTAGTTAAGTTGTAAGTACCATAAGCTGCGGTGCCTAAAACAAAGCCGCGCCATAGAAAGTGAAGTTTAGACTGGCTAGCTAATTGAACATTAATGGCTAAGATCAAAATCGCCAGTGGATACAACAGATAAAAAACAATCCATGGCCAAATAATTACCTGCTCTCGCATAATATGTCCCATTGCTTGCTGATATCCCTCCTTTGCAACCAGACCTAACCAGATGCCATCAAGAATAAGCAGGCTAAGTAATAGTGTAAAATAAGTAATAACATTCGTTTTCATATTGCTCCTTCTAAATTGACTAAAATAGCCAGCGCTATATCAGTTTGCCTCTGCATGTAAGGATTAATTTTATGGTGGCCTGGACTCCAACCTAATAAAAATCGATAAAAGTCAGCCCAAACTAAAGGATATAACTGACGCCACTGTTTTTGTAAATGTGTAAAATCCACATTTATTTGATAATGCTCAAGCGCTTTTTTGAGATGTAAAAAATACTCATCTAGTAAGCGTTGTTCATGTTTAAATAAATCATCTTGATTAAGACAAGCCCCAAGAAAATAAGCCAAGTCTTTTACGCCTATTCCTTTACCCACATATTGGAAGTCCACTGCAGCCAATCTATTGACATCGTTATTATCAGGAAAACAAAAATTAGCTAATTTCGCATCACCGTGAACCAGAGTTTGAAAACTAGCATTATTTAATGCGGTGTCTAGAGCCTGAGCAGCGTCTTTGAGTTGACTTGAAGCCATCACTTTAAACTCATCTTGACGTGTAGCAAGGTACCAATAGGTACCTACAGGCCAAAGCTCAGAACTATCTTGTTGTAGAAACCTAGCGTGAAAATAAGCCAGCCATTTAATGCCTAACATCACATCAGCCATGCCTACGTGGTCTTTACGAAGCGAAAAACCAGCTTGATCTAAATCTTGTAATACTAAAATTTGTTGTTGGTTTTCTGAGAACTCTGCCAATAGTTTAGGTATTACACAATTATTATCACATAAAAATGCATAATCTCGATAGAATTTAGTTTCAATTTGATAGGACTGTAATTTACGTTGATGGCTGGTTTGTGAATGCCAACCTCTAGGGTGAACTGGATCTAGCGGTGGTGAAATGTATTTAACAACAAAAGTAGTTTTGAGTCTGGGACTTACATAACGTGAAACATCCCCATAGCCGCTCCACAAAGATTGAACGGTTTGCAATTTATACAACGAACTATCAGCAAAGTGCTGTTTAAGCCAAGCTAAAACTTCGATATATATTGCCCACTTCTTTCAAAATTAATATCCTAATCATCATAACCCAAACTATAACGGCTAAGAAGAGCTAATAGGTAAAAGGGCTCTGAAGCGTCGCTTTATCTATTTTCTATAACTACATACCTATCTTTTGCGACGCGGTGGCTTATGACTGTTAAATTTTTTTAGTTAATTTGCCGTCTCCATCTGCATCAATATGATCGAAGATAGAAGCATGAACATTGTTTGGCACGTCACTTTGCTCAAACTCGACATATATAATATAACTAACACCATCTAAGTCTAACGACAAAAACTGTGGGCGTTTATGTTTAGGCATCTCCTTGGAACAGCGATCTTGTGCATGCACAGATAGGTTTAAAGAAATTCCAATCAAGTAGAAAGTACATACACCTTGACCAGTACATTTGCTTTTACAGTATTAACATAATTCATAATATGCTCTACATGTTGATTTAAACTCAATTAAAGCTTACAGAAAATTCGAACAATCAGTGTGCAAGAAACAAGCAAAAAAAAGTGTAAAAAACATAACAAATATTAGAAGGGGAACTCGTTATCTGGGATGGCGCTCAGGTTAACTTTCATAACCTGAGCGGTAAAGTAAGACTAAAGGTGACTAGGTTAGATCCATGCCCTGGATAATCTCATGGGCAATTTCTGGGGTAGTAACAATAGGCTTTTCATGCAAGTCACCTTTTATCTGTCCTTTACGATGTTTAAGTGCTGCATCTAATTTTTTACCCGCTTGGGAAATAGCTGGGTACATCACCCCACCTTTGCCTTTTACCGCAATACTGGTGCCTTCATATTTAGTGGCAACTTCCGCACTATACTCACCGTGCTCTTTTGTCACAATGATATCTATAGCGATAAGGGTAGGAAAATGGCTGGCTATTTTAGAGAACTTTTGATTGATATCTTCTTTAACTGATTCTGAGATTTCACAATGATGACCTGAAACATTTATTTTCATAGACTTTCCTCTTTGCTCTGATTACATTTTTATTGTCTAGGGCGTTTTGCACCCTCATACATCGCCGAGACTGAGTTCATTTGTTTTATTCCAACGTGTTAATTGCGTGGCGCCTATCTTGAAGTTTAGCCATTCTAAACAAATCAAGCGAACAAATGTTACAGCCTCAAGGTTTTTCCTCAAAACATCCCCACTCTGCGTCAACCCAGTTTATTTGGATGGCAAAAAATAACTGACGTGACCTGACCTTGACTGAGAACGTTTTGATGAAAATCTCACCGATGTATAAATCTGTGTGCATACAATAGAGCTTGGGACAAGATGCGCAAAAAACAAGGAAAAATCAATATAAAAATCATACTGCTAGATATTTTATATTTACCTATAGGTCTGTGTTAAATTTATCCCATTATTTTTGTGACTATTTTTGGATTAATTATATGTCCTTGTATCAAGGCAACACCCGCAAAATGAACGTGAGTACTGACTCAAACAATAATGCTCAATATTCTCTGCCCATTGGCGATGATAAAGTCAATATGAATGCTTTGATAGGCCAATCAATAAAAGTTAATTATGCCGGCGAGATCCATTGTGTGCATTGTGCGACAAAAACTAAAAAAAGTTTTAATCAAGGGTATTGCTATCGCTGTCTAATGAAATTGGCACAGTGCGATACCTGCATTATTAAACCAGAACTATGTCACTACGAACAAGGCACCTGCCGCGAACCTGCCTGGGGTGAAGCCAACTGTTTATCAGACCACTTTGTTTATTTAGCCAACACAGGCACAGTGAAAGTAGGGATTACAAGGCATGTTACCGATGGTGTATCCAGCCGTTGGATAGATCAAGGTGCCACGCAAGCTATTGCTATCATGCGTGTGCAAAATAGATTAACCAGTGGCTTAGTTGAAATGGCGTTTAAAGAACATATAGCTGACAAAACTAATTGGCGTACTATGCTCAAAAGTCAGCCCGAACAAGTCGATTTAGCCGCACTAAAAGAATCACTACTAGAACAAGTTGAAGCGGATTTAGACGAAATAATTGAAGAATATGGTTTTCAAGCTGTCGATATCACCAATACCCCAGCCATCGATATTCATTATCCTGTTGAGCAATACCCCGAAAAAGTAAAGTCTATCAACTTAGATAAAGAATTGACTTTTGAAGGCTCTCTATTGGGTATTAAAGGCCAATACCTTATGTTAGATGGTGATCGTGTTATCAACATGCGTAAGTATTCTGGATATAATTTACAAATTGAAACGGCTTGATTTTTGGTTTAACTATTCTTTGAATCAAACATAAAGCGACTGAATATACTATATCTATTGCGCGTCAAACTAAGCCTAGTCGGCGCGTATTAGACAATAAATTTGTTTCTCCTTATATGGTTAGGTACTTGACATAAAATTTATAGCCTACACTGCTGGTAGTTTAACGAGGCTGTATTCATACTAAATCAACGGTTCATTAAATCTTTCTTTTCGAGGTAAATAATAGTTTTTAGGATCAAGGGATAATAACACTTTACTCGCCTTACCCTGAATTTCTATGGCAGGTACAAATCCATAATATCTAGAGTCTGCGCTATTATTTCTGTTATCACCCAATACTAAATAATGTCCATGAGGCACGATGACTTCAGCAAAATTATCCCGCGCTTCAGCAACGGGTGTAAACTGTACGATATGCGAAACGTTACCTAGATACTCGATTTTGTGAAGTGTATTGTTACTGTCTTCGTAGAGGATTTCTTTACCATTGATAATCAGTTTATTATCAAGCATGGCGACCCTATCGCCGGGCTCCCCAATCAACCTTTTAACCAGTCTATTGCCCGCTTTTTCAGAATTAAAGACCACTATGTCGCCTCGTTTGGGCTGACCAGTTTGCATAATTTCAATATCAGTAAAAGGTACTTCTAAGCGGTACGCCATTTTATCTACAAAAATTCTGTCACCTTCTACAATGGTTGGCAACATAGAACCCGTGGGCACAAAATACCAATCAGCAAAACTACTGCGTGAAGCAAACAACACCAAGGCAAACAGCAAAAATGCCCAGTTTTCTTTTACTAGCCGGTTAAGTGAAGTTTTGATATTCATGGTTAATCTTTAAACTTTTATAAATATAACTTCTCATCAGAGCAAAATATGACCGATAAGTTTAGTCACAGTTTGTAAGCCTATGTGTCAGTCAATGAAGATGCTAAAAGCAAACTTTTTGTTAGTAAAGTTATATTGTTTCCGCCCTCTACTTATTCCCCTATAGACTTTTTCCAGTAGGGCTTATTACACTTTATAGTTCCTCTCCCCCATATTTTGCGGCCAGGTCATCTAATTCTGAACAAGTATAATCAAAACCCTTACCGTCAAATTCGTAAGTAATTTTGACTGAGTCTGAGGCATTAAATAATTTGGCTTTGACGTCTACCACTGTCCAATGTTTAAGTTCATTTAAAAATCGATTGGCTAATTGTGCTCTTTCAAAACGATAACTAATTTCTGATTGCATAATGAATACCTATTTGTCGTTGAGAAGCGGATTTTCGAGGATGTGCAGTTTGGGCATTTTTACAGGTTAGTCAAGTTACTAATTATCTATACAAGCTTGATTATTTACCTTTAATTTAGATAATTACCTGAACTGTTCAAAAAATAATATGATTAATCGAAAAGCAGCCTAAAAGGATAAGACATGTAAAAATATCACTGTATCACTGGTTATTAGCTCACACAGTAACTGAAAGTTTGCCGAATAACGGTAATTTGCTGATACAACACATTCCCACTATCCCAAAGAGATAGTGGATAGTCTTAATCACTATCAAAATAAGCGTTCTGCGACATTTCGCGACTTTAGCCAAGATGGTAAAAGCATCACTATCTATAAACGTTTTGGCGATACAAGTCAGTTTTATCGGCTAGACTAAGCAGCAGGTGCGAGGTGTCAATTAACTTTTTTTGACTGGCGAGGGCAAGATGCTAACAAATGGCGCCTCTCGCAACGGCGCCATGAATTGGAACGATAAAGACAGCAAACTGGCTGACTAAAGCACTAAGCGTCATGGTCGTTCAAATGATTTATAGAAAATGGACTCACAGTCTCCTAATAAGACTCACATGGTGCTTGAGTTGTCTGATGGAAGTTGCTTACTTCCCGAAGACGGGGATAAAAAATTTAAATCGATTAGTTCAACAATTTACCAGCGCTAGCAATCCTAACGTTTATGCTCCGGGTTTAGACTCTGACAATACAACCTGACTCGATGGAAACAAAAACGATCCTCGAATGCCCGTTACCAAGGGTGCACAGATTGTAAAAATAATGTGGGGTAGCGGTAAACCAGTGTGGTATCTAAACATTAACGAAGTTCATAGTTATCGCTAAAAAAATCGCGATATATACCAGCAAGCAATGGTGTTGCTCTTTCAACAAAATTTGTTGAATTAAACAAAAAAGCTGAGTGAGCACTACAATATAAAATAATGCCAAATCAGATAATTTTGAGTATTAAGTAGGTTTAGTTTTCTAATGCCTCACGCACCTCGTTTAAAGCTTCAACAGAAAACCCTTTGTCATAGAAATAAACAATGTTTCCTTGTTTGTCGAGCAACATAACGCGGGCATTGTTAGGGCTTAGGTTGCCAGTAAAACGCTGAACTTTATCACCGTCTGCATACACAGTGACCACACCTTTCCATAAATTTTTAGGGATACCTTTACGCATGCCACTGTCGATAAATCCGCTAAACATTCGGGGTAACATGCCTTGAATCGTCGGAATTTCATAAGCGGCGACTTGAGTTTGTGTCATATCTAAACCGATTAACCAGCGGTCGATATCAAATTGTGAGTCTTGTTTGTAACCAAACAGTAACAAAGTTTCTTGACCGGCAAAATCCTGCGGGATAACCACAGGCTCGCCTTCCAAACTTTGACCTGTCGCTTCAACCATTTTATCACCAATCGAAACTTGGCTAGGGTACTCATAATTAGCACAGCTACTTAAAAACAATACAAACACCAATGTTTTGTAAAATTGTTCCATTATATCAATCTCTTATATTAGTTAATCACATGGTTAAGGTTAAAAATCAGCAGCACTTTAATTGTCTAGGACGCATTTTCACTTACAAAATTCAATGCACCTATTACGGCTGCTACTTGGGCTTGGATGCAATTTTCAGCATCTACTTTTGGACTATCAGGATAAACTTCTGTAGTACTCACAAACGTGGCATCAGTTAATCCTGCGCACAAGCTCAAAGCTTTAGTGGCATAGTTAATCACGCCATTTTGCTGCAATATTTCTCCAATAAGCCTTCCACTTTCATCAGCTGGTGCAATATGTGTCACCTTTTGAACGGATTGAATAATGGCTTTCTGAAATTCAGGGCAAGGTTTTAAGGTGTCGCCTACCGTATAAAAACCATCTGGGATGGCCCATTCTTTATGCTCTACAGCATCTCGTGCACCCAAGGCCGGTCTAAATTCAGAGTTATCGGTATCTGTGGTTTCATGTAAATCAATGTGCATAAGAAATTCTATGCCTGAAACCAACTTCATCAAAGCGGCTGACTCTTGTGCAGGGCTGTTTTGATAGAATGACCGATTAGGGTCGATGGCATTTGGGTTCCAACGATTAATAGTTTCGTAAGCCCAAGGGCTGACACAAGGCACTATCAAAAGATTAAACCTATCGTGATAATCCTGCGCTGCTGTTGCAGCAAAACGTAACGCACCATGCACACCACTGGTTTCATAACCATGAACACCGCCGGTTATTAACACATTCGGTTTCGACTGATCCCAGGTCAGGCTTGTCAGAGAAAATAATGGAAACGAACCTGAAGCATAATCTATAGTTGCGTGTTCTTTAATCTCAAATTGACTTCCTAATGCACCTAATTGACTCAGCACATCGTCAGCATAAGAACGTTTAACATGTTGCCTCGCCAACCACTGGGCTTGTTCTATAGGGCCCCATTTCACACCAATTTCACCTATTACATAGCTATCGTTATTTTTCATAAAAAATTTCCTTAATCATTTCTTTAATCTTATTTAGTCATAAAATTTATTACTTTTCACTTCAAGTGACCCAATTCAACATGGCTTTTTAAAGAATTTGAATATTTTTAGTCAAGTTCACATTCCATTAATTCAGTCACCAAAGATCCCGCAAGAATATATTGAAGTTTATCCGCAGCTCTATTATTTTATGTATCGGTGGTAGCAATAAAATTCACTAACGATCCACTAACAATGGCTAGTAGTTTATCACCCTTTAACGTCTGTTGATCCAAACAGGCCTGACAGGTGTGATTGATGAGTTTGTAAATATGCTATATCTCGGTAAAATCTATGAGCATTATTTTATTTGGTTGTAACGCAAACACTGTTGTTTTTCTTAGATTAAATCATTTTGCAGAAATCATTCTTTAATTTTTAAAAGGTCATCTTATGAATCAATACAGTTTTTTGTGTCTGTTTATCTTCACTAGCCTTATGGCATGTTCTAGTGAAACAGTGCCCACGAAAGAAAAAAAATCACCTGTGATGGTGGTCACGGCAAATCCCCACGCTACTGAGGCGGGATTAGAAATATTAAGAGCAGGCGGTTCTGCTGTTGATGCGGCTATCGCTATTGAAGCTGTTCTTAGTTTGGTTGAACCACAAAGTTCTGGGTTAGCGGGTGGTGGATTTATGGTGCACTTTGACGCTTCAGAAAATGCAATATCTGTATTTGATGGCCGTGAAACAGCACCCGCTGCTGCCACTGCCGATATGTTTTTAGATGCTGACGATAAACCTATGCGCTTTCTTGATGCCAAAAACAGTGGTTTATCTACTGGTGTACCAGGTCTATTAGCCATGTTGTCACTTGCCCATGAAGACCAAGGTTTATTAGAGTGGGGATCGCTTTTTAATCGTGCTGCACAACTGGCAACAGATGGTTTTAATATTTCACCACGTTTATATGGCATGTTAGAACGCTATGGGAAATATATTCCAGCAACGCTAGAAGAGGGACCTACTGAGGCTCATGAGTATTTTTTTGGGGAAAATAGTCAACCTCATCCTGAAGGGTATTTATTAAAAAATCCAGACTATGCCCACACCTTAAAGTTGATTGCTGCAGATGTGTCGGCATTCTATAAAGGCACAATTGCGGCACAAATCGCAGAGATGGTGCAACGTCCTCCTCGTGCTGGCAGACTAACAGTAGAAGATATTGCTGGTTACCAAGCGGTCAAACATCAAGCTTTATGTCAGCCCTATAAGGATGTCAAAGTTTGTGGCGCTCCCCCACCCTCTTCATGGGTAGCAGTAGGTATGATTTTAGGCATATTAGAAAACAGCCATGGATTCTCAGAAAAAGGTGCTGAAGATCCAATGAACTGGGCACTATTTGCCCAAGCTCAACAATTAGCTTATGCAGACAGAGATCAATATGTCGCTGATACTAGGCAAGTGGATGTGCCACTCAAGGGTTTGTTACACCCTGACTATCTTGCACAACGTGCAGCCCTGATTTCTAAAAACTCAGCCATGCCTTCTATCTCTGCTGGAGACCCTTGGAAATACAACACCACAACCACTACTCAAGTCAATGGAATCGACGCTACTCAAGACGTGCACGGTACAACCCACTTTGTCATTGTTGACGCACAAGGTGACGTCGTGTCAATGACTGCAACAGTTGAAAGTATATTCGGCACTACTCGTATGGTCGGCGGCATGTTTTTAAATAATGAATTAACTGACTTTTCCTTTAGGCACACCGATGATGAAGGTTTACCCATTGCTAATGCAGTCGCACCAAACAAAAAGCCCCGTTCATCTATGTCACCTACCATTGTATTAGATAAAGACGGTCGATTTTTAATGGCTACCGGCTCTCCAGGTGGTAACAACATTATCGCTTATACCGCAAAAACATTATTGGGGGTATTCGACTGGGGGTTGAGTCCACAACAAGCTGTAGATTTACCAAACATGGTGGCACGGGGTGAAAAAGTGAGATTAGAAAAAGACACCACCCCAGACTCTTTAATCAAGTCATTACGGGATTTTGGTCTTAATGTTGATGCATCTAGAGGTGAAAATTCAGGCTTAAGTGTGATTTTACGTAAACCAGATGGCACCTTAGAAGGCGCAGCAGATAAACGTCGAGAAGGCGTGATTGGCACTTTGTAAAGTGCCTGCGTCTAAAAAGTGGGGTCAGTTAGCACTTTATTTCAAAGACCTAGATCTAGATACAGGGTTCATAACTGGCTCTTAATTAGCAAAGTCTATGCTGATTAAATTACACTACTTGTTATGATTAAGTTGCAAGTAATAGCTGCAGCTTTAAAACCAATAATGTTGTATGTATGTTTGTTGTGTAGATGTGGGATAGCGTTTATCCTTCCGACATACTGCCATGATGTAAAGTTTGTTAACCCGTTGGCATCGAATA
>JBNMPD010000059.1:0-15734 GCA_051276225.1 Flavobacteriales bacterium | reverse complement strand
AAGGAGTTTATGACGTGTCATTTACGTATCGCCCCGATATTGATGGGCTTCGCGCCGTTGCAGTTATCCCAGTAATCCTATTTCACGCTGATGTATCAAACTTTACAGGTGGTTATGTTGGCGTAGATATCTTCTTTGTAATATCTGGTTATTTAATAACTAACGTTCTTATGAAAGACATAAACCACGGAAAATTTTCGCTTTTTAGATTCTACGAGCGGCGTATCCGGCGGTTATTCCCTGCACTTTTTACAGTATTGATTGTGTCGACCTGTGTCGCATCATGGATTATGTTTCCTTCTGAGCTTAATAACTACGGGAAAAGTCTATTCTCGGCCACACTGTTCTACTCTAATTATCACTTCATGTTTGATGCGGGTTACTTCACTTCACCTGCGGAGACTAAACCTCTATTACATATGTGGTCTCTCGCAGTTGAAGAGCAATTTTATATATTATTTCCAGTATATTTGTATTTAGTCTCTCGATTTTTCAAGAACAAAGTCGGCATGGCAACCGTAGCGATTCTGCTTGCTTCGCTCTTGTACAGTATTGTTATCGTTTATACGGCACCAGCTGATGCCTATTATTCGACACCAGCGCGCGCCTGGGAGTTGATGGTTGGGTCTGTTTTGGCAATATACCCAAGAGGACGGAGCCTGACACCGCGAATGGCAAACTTCCTAACCACTATTGGTTTGAGCGTGATTATTTATTCAATCTTATTTTTTACAAAAGAAACACTTTTCCCTGGCCCGATGGCACTTTTACCAGTTATTGGATCTGCGTTGATCATTTTCGCGGGGGAATCAAAGAAAAATTTCGTTGGTATAATTATGGCATCAAATATTTTCCGCTACCCCGGTCTAATATCCTACTCTCTGTACCTTTGGCACTGGCCCGTATTAGTACTCTACAAAATGTATGCCGTTGGCCCTGTATCTGACATTGAGATTGCTATTCTTATAGGCGTGATAATTATACTTTCCTATATATCATGGCGATTTGTTGAGGGCCCATTCAGGACAAGAAAAATACTCTCTAATCAAAAATCCGCTATTTTTGCTGGTGGCACTGTCATATTTGCCAGCGCGTCAATTGGGGTTATCCTTATTTTAGGTGATGGTTTTCCCGCTAGATTTTCAAGTGAGGTCAATCGAGTTTTAGCTGTAAAAGCCGATAACTTAGAATTGTCTAGCTGTGGAATTTTAGATGCGCAGGCTAATCACGGACTAAAAGTTTGTCAACTGGGTGCGTATACGAAAGGTCAGCCGACGTTTGCCGTATGGGGCGATTCTCACGGTGAGGCGATTTTATCGGGCATCAACAAGTCTGCAAAACTATCTGAAATGAAAGGAGTGTTCATTGGTCGAGGAGGGTGTTTACCTCTGCTTGGCGTCCATCAAATTAGTCCAGAGTATGTGACGTGTGTTGATGCAGCCGATACGTTCATGCTCTATTTGTCAGATCACCCTGAAATAGAGAAAGTCATTCTTATCTCTCGATGGGCGATTTATGCAATGGGAAAAAGGTTTGGAAATGAAAAAGGACATACAGTCTATATAAAAGATTTGGAAACAGTTTCGCCATCACTGGAAGAAAATAAAAGAGTGTTTGCCCGATCAGTTGAGCGTACGTTCGATAAATTGTCATTGCTCGAGAAGAAGATCGTTGTTGTAACACAAGTTCCAGAAACAGAGTGGAGCATCCCTGAGGATACTGCAAGAGCCAAACTTCTAAGTATAGTGTTAGAGTTTAGACCAAAGATTAACGACTATTTAGCTCGACAGGCTTATGTCACCGAGGTAATCAATAAGTCTAAGGAAAAGTACAGCTTTGAAATAGTGCAACCCCATAAGGAAATATGCACTGGAGATTATTGCATGGTATATGATGATGGCGTTCCTATTTATCGAGACTCCAATCATATTACAAACGCATATGCTGACAAGCTATCAAAGATCTTCGATCCGATTTTTGCAATCCTTTGATTCTCCTATGCTTGGCTTTTGGGAGGGACAGTAAAGCTCGACTATAAGCCATAGTTTCAGTGCCTGCGTGAAGATCTAGATCACCTCTCATGGTAGCAAACCTCTAGAGGGGTGATGCCCTAGCGGTTCGGTTAACTCTAAATTCGTGTGATTACAATTAATGGTTAGGCGCATTAATAAGCACTGTTTCACTCAAATCACCTCTGCTTAACGATCACTAAAGTTGCCCATGCTGTCGCTATCGGTTTTCATCGCATTTTCTCCTTTGAGTTGATGACACTCAAATTCCAAGACACTTATATACCAGAGATTCACTGGTGAGCTACCGATCGTTTGTTAAGCAGCTCTCTGGAAGGCCAGCCCTGAACCGCCCAGATAAGAACATGAACTTTCTTTGCACTGCTGCATCATTTACGGTGGCCATTAGATCACGTGGTTTCGTCGTTTTGTGCCAACTCACCTCTAGCTTTCGCCTCATATTATGTCCTTGTTCATCAGCTCGCAAATTTGCGTCCAGCTACTCTGACCGCGAAAGATAGCTAAAATGCAGATTCTGCAGGAGCAAAAACCTACCCGACCAGACTTCGCGGTCAAGCCCTTGCCATTCGCTAGTAGTAACTTCTAATAACGATAGGTTAAATAAACGGTGTTCTTCCTACCAATGACTTTACCTCATTAGTTCATGCCCATGCTGAATGTAAACAAATACATGAAGCGGACACCAACAAGAGCGGTTAGCGACGCTTATCTAAGGTGTTATATTTTCAGCAACAGCAGTTGAATTGAATGAAAAAAAACTATTATCGTTGATATCGCTAATTATTTTTACAGGATTCACCGCATATAGCATGTTGAACTCTCAAGAGTCGCTAATAGATTTTGCTACAAGATTGATGAGTTCTCTGGATACTCCTCAGGTTGGTATCGATCCATACATACTCAGTGCAATAGCATGCGTATGGATGTTTCAAGATAATAGAGGTAGAGGCAATAAAGTTATTACTGTTTTACCGTATTTTCTGATCTCGGCAGTGTTTGCTTCAATAGGCCCGTTACTGTATTTGGTTGTAAATACAGCCAAGAGATATCATAGGGATACCAAAATAGAACAAGCGCATGTTGTTCGCCACAAATCCGGGTGTTAGGTACTCAGGGAGCTTTATGCACTTAGAGTGTCTCCATGACTACCAAGTGGTTTTACCAACCTGTGTGAGGATAGAGAAACTATTTTAGATAAGATTTGCGTGATGATAGACGACAATGTCGCCACGATTGCAAATATTGTCGTCACACAATGAATTATTCGTAGGTTCCGGTTTATCCCTGTTTTTAAAAAAGAACAAACCTATAGAAACCAAAGATATGGTGCTAACTTGTTAAGCGCCCCCAAAACGAGGGCTCAGTCATCTATATTATAAATGAGGTCCCGCTAAAGTAAGGGCTTTCCCTTCTTCATTATCTGTAAACTTAGTAAAGTTATCGATAAATAATTCGGCTAATTGCTTCGCTTCCTTATCCCATTCATCCACGTTTGAGTATGTATTACGTGGGTCTAAAATGTGACTGTCTACGCCAGATAATGTAGTAGGGAAAGCAAGGTCAAAGTAGGGAAGTGTTTCGCATTCAGCGTTTTCTACTTCGCCGCTTAATATTGCATCAATAATAGCGCGTGTTGCCGCTAAACTTATACGTTTACCCGTGCCATTCCAGCCGGTGTTAACTATATATGCGCTGGCACCAGCATCAGACATCCTTTGCTCTAGAACCTCGGCATATTGGGTCGGATGTAAGCTTAGAAAAGCCTGTCCAAAACAAGATGAAAACGTAGGAGTTGGATGATTAACGCCACGCTCAGTGCCTGCCAGTTTTGCAGTGAAACCTGATAAATAATGATACTTAGCTTGTTCGCTGGTTAAACGTGATACGGGTGGAAACACGCCAAACGCATCTGCGGTCAAGAAAATGACTTTTTTAGCATGTCCTGCTTTACTGATCCCTAATACTCGGTTTTCAATATGTTCAATTGGGTATGAAACACGCGTGTTTTCTGTTTTAGCGTTATCAAAGTAGTCAGGTACATCGCCCTTTATCACCACATTTTCTAATAAAGCGTTACGTCTAATTGCGTTATGAATTTCTGGTTCTTTATCCGCATCTAAATCAATTGTTTTAGCATAACAACCGCCTTCGAAATTAAAGATACCATCATCGTCCCAGCCATGTTCATCGTCACCAATTAATGCCCGTTGTGGGTCGGCTGATAATGTGGTTTTGCCGGTACCCGATAAACCAAAAAATATAGCGGTATCATTATCTTTACCCACATTGGCGGAGCAATGCATTGATGCTATGCCTTGAAGAGGAAGAAAGTAGTTCATCATGGAGAACATGCCTTTTTTCATTTCTCCGCCATACCAAGTGCCACCAATTAATTGCATTTTCTCAGTTAAGTTAAATGCAATAAAGGTTTCGGAGTTAGTTCCGTGTTTTTTGAAATCTGGGTCTGAAGATTTTGACGCATTCATAACCACAAAATCTGGCTCAAAATTATCAAGCTGGTCTTCTGTTGGGCGAATAAACATATTTTTAACGAAGTGCGCTTGCCAAGCTACTTGCATAACAAACCTGACTTTAAGAGCTGTATTTGCATTTGCACCACAAATGGCATCCACTACATATAGCTCGCTATCTGAGAGTTGTTTCTGACTTAGTTCTTTTAACGCTTGCCATGTTTCTAATGAAATGGGCTTATTGTCGTTGTTATTGTCAGCAGTTTTCCACCAAACAGTATCTTTGGTTGTATCGTCTTTGACTAAAAACTTATCTTTAGGCGAGCGCCCTGTATATATTCCGGTGTCGACATTGACTGCACCTGAATCTGTCACTGTACCTTTCTCAAAACCCGTTAAGGCTTCATCAGTCTCGGCAGCAAATAATGAGTCATAACTTGGATTATGGATAATGTTGGTTATATTTTTGAGCCCAACTGTTTCTAAATGCGCGCGGACTTTAGCGAGTCTGATACTTTTTGATGCGCTAGGCTGCTGATCTTTAATTGTCATATTTAAATCCAATGGTAATTATTTGGGTGTTTTTTGCGGCCAGATTATATATATAAAATGTATGATGCTAGTTGTTGAACCGGACTTTTAATTTAATGCGTTAACGTCATTTGTTTTATACACAAAAAAAAATGATAAATCATAATAACGATATTATTTTGGCTATAAGTACTGTGAATAAATGATTACAAAATCTTTATATATTAAGATTTAGTAGTGGATAGCACCTGTAAAATTAAAATAATGACTAATAACGTTTTACCTTCAATGACAATATTTACGCAAACAAACATATTATAGTAGCGAGGATGCCAGCACGTAAATATTAAAAAATAGGATAATGAAAGTAGAATGCCGTGAATTTTTATGTCAATTTATAGAAAATTAAAATAAATTTGAAGGGATTTAATATTGCACTGTAAATATTTTTTTAGGGTGAATTGAACGTTAATTTTACTCATAAAAAAAGAGAGCACCAAAGCTCTCTTTTTGTTTTTAAATCAGTCGGAAATTATACTTTTTTTGCTGCAGGCTTAGCTGCTAATTTTGCAACAGCAGCAGTTAATGCGTCAATTTTGTCGCTCAACGCTTCAATTTTCTTATCTGAATCAGTGTTGTTGAAACCAAGCTTACTGCGAACTGTTTCGATGCGAGTTTCGATTTCAGTTTTAGCCGCTACTTTAGTTGACACTTCTTTAACTTTACCCTTGCCTTCAGTTTCAAGCTTTTCGCCTTTAACAACTAACTCATCAAACAATTTGTTTGAGTCAGTAGAAAGTGCTTCAAAACGACCTTTAACTTCTTCGTAGCCTTTACCGTATGCACCAAGACCGGCTAACCATACTTTACGAGCCATATCTTCTGCAGTTGCGGCTTTTTCTTTAATCATATCGATGTTATTCATAATATTTGCTCCGTTGATGTTTAAGTTAGTTGTTGTTTGCAATTAAGTGTCTTGCTTGAGTAAGGCTCATCTTACGGATGTAAATTAGAAATCGCATACTAATTAGGCATTTTTATTAATAACTAACAAAATATTAAGAACTCATTTTATTTTGGGATTATTTGCTAGATTACAAATACCACTGTTATCACTGTTAAGAAATTTTATTCATTTAACCGTATTTGATTTTTTACCTGCATAACATTGCTACGTAAGACAGTTCAAAACATATGCTAATTAAGCTTTGATAAAATCATGCTCATGTTCTCGAAATAATGTCAGGTCATTTAATATGTCACTTGAAAATTACAGACGTTTTTCGACTTCGTTAATAACTCAGTAATAGTTTTCAAGCTTATGAACTCAATAAAAGATATTGTCGTTATCTTTTTCATATTGGGGAGATAATATTTATGCTGTTGATGAAAATATACGTTGCTGAAACACAGTATCTCAGTAAAATTGAATTCTTATTTTCTTGATGTTTTCTAAGGATGGAACAATGTTAGACAAACTTGCCTTAAATGTTGGTATCAATACACGTTTAACACCACAGTTGGACAAAATAAACGTACCAAAAAATCACTACCGGAAGCATCACGTTTTTTTCATAAAAAATATGAGTCCTTATTATGATTAATCAACGTCCAGTGGTTTTTCTTGCCTTTGCCAATGATAGGGATCAGCACCTTTCTACCCTTAATGATGAAAGCCGTGCAATATACGATGTGCTTCAGCCATTACAGCAAAATAATACCATCGCAATTCATCGTGAAGAGAGCGCCGAGTTTGACGAACTCTATGATGATTTAATTACATTTGATGGACGCATTGTTGTATTTCATTATGCTGGCCATGCTGATGGCACTATGCTTCAGCTTGAGGGTGGAAACGGCAGTGCTGGTGGAATTGCCACGTTATTAGGTCAGCAAACAAGCTTGAAACTGGTTTTTTTAAATGGCTGTGCCACCAAAGATCATGTGAAGTTATTGCACGACGCTGGTGTCCCAGCAGTGATTGCAACGGCTGTAAAAATAAGCGACACAAAGGCGACCAAGCTTGCTACTGCGTTTTATGCTGCGTTAGCCAAGGGGCATAGCATTGTTGATGCATTTGAGTCAGCCCGTGGTTATATCGAAGGCAAGTTTGATGACGATGTATCGGTAAATTTAACTGTTAATCGTCATCCTAATTTTAATTTTGATATGGATGAGCAAAAAAGTAGTCAGAGCTTTGAGTTTGAGTGGACTTTATATACACGGGAAGACAGCGTCGTTGATTTAGAAAATTGGCGACTTACCCAATTACAAAAACCTGTGATAAAGCACTCTTCAAGCAATAACGTTTCCTCGTTGGTTTCTATGTTTAGTGGTGTCGGCATTGGCATTATGGTGGGTTTTGTCATAAGTTTAGTCGCTCCACAAAGTGAATGGTCTAAGTTAATTGTCGCTATTTTTGTTGGTGTATCAGGCGTTGGCCTTGCAGTACTTATAGGGTTGAATGACCGTCACTTTAGTTTGGGTAAGGGTTTGCGAATAGGTTCGTTTGGTCTAGCGGTTGCATTATCTGTCATGCTGGGTGTTTATGTGCGTGACAACCACATTATTTCTCCAAGTATGGCTGACCGTGCTTTGGAACTTCAGAAAGTAATTAAAGGCATCACTAATCAGCAGTTAATTGAATTATTACATGATAATAAAACGTAACGTTCGCTGAGGGCACAGTTTAAGAACGACACATGGCTAGTAAATATATTGGTTAAGATATTTAGTGATTTTCATAATAGATGTGATGTGGGTTGTTTTATTTGTGAGACGTTAATAGATTTCAATCTGTCTGCCTTATATCTATTAAGCTTACTCGAACAACTAACACTCTCATTTTAATATCATCAGAGTTAAATTGTTTAGTCGGCTAATAGCCGCAGTACACTATCAAACTAAAAATAACTATATTTTAAAATAGGTAAAAAATGCTCCATTTACACGTTTTTACTGATGGTAGTGTTAATACTCAGCTAAAGGTGGGCTATGGGGCTTATCTTGTTGTATCGCAGCGGTATGAGCCTGTAAATGTGCTTAAAGATAAGGTGAAAATCAAACGTTTTGAAGCAACAAGTTCGACTAAGTTGGAATTGCAAACGTTGTTATGGGCACTCAACGAAATCATTAATGTGACTAA
Source organism: Flavobacteriales bacterium (assembly GCA_051276225.1). GTDB lineage: Bacteria > Pseudomonadota > Gammaproteobacteria > Enterobacterales > Alteromonadaceae > Paraglaciecola. Next base: position 7,557 of record JBNMPD010000059.1, on the reverse strand, counting down.
TGAAAATGATATCACGTTGACCATTTATACCGACTCCAAAAATATTATTAGTTTGCCAGACAGGCAAAGTCGCCTCGAACAAAGCCATTTTTATTCTAGTAAAAATAAGCGGTTAAATAATTATGGATTGTACCAAGAGTTTTACCGATTAACGTCTGGTGTACCATTATCATTAGTAAAGATGGTCGGCCATCAACCCTCTAGCAACAAAGACGAAATAGACAGGTTGTTTGGTTTGGTTGATAAGGCATCTAGGCGAGCACTGCGAGAAGAATTTTAATTAGCTTTTTAGTGCTAGTGGTATTACCCTCAGAAATTTTAGCTTCGAGGGGTTGCTGTTACGTTTTAATCGATAATTATGTGCTACGTGCTTCTTAAGTTTGCAAACACCATTCCGCCTATTGCGCCTGCTAGGCTTTGGCATACAAAGCCAAAGGTGCTGCGAGCTCCGGCTAATAAGGTGATGTTTAAAATAGGATGCATGGCTAAAAGCGCAACAGTGACTCCGACGCCCCCCGCCAAACAATACAAAATGTAAGAGGATAATTTGAACCGTCTGATTAATAAGCTTGCCACAATAAAAGAGATGAAATAACTAACCGCTATCACTATCCCATAAGTAGGATACAGGCCTAATAGATCATCAATACTCATACTAAGTCGGTCGTTGAATAAAATCTCCACTCCTACCTTGGTCAATTCGGCCATAACAAATTGGCTATGAAACAAGCTTGCGATAATAAATGCAAAAATCACTGCAACAAGAAAATGTGTACAAAGCCTGAGGTAAAAATTTAATTTCATAATGAGTTACTTATTTTAGTCTTGATGCAGGATATATAATGTGGCGATAATGGGCGAACTGAATGTTAATATCAATAGAACTATGATCCAGTGTTCGGATTTTATTCTAAATTAGAGACGGCACACCTATGCACTATCGGGTTTTTATTTTTGGGCTGATTATATTCTTAAGCAGCAATTTCTGTGGTTTTGCAGCGCAATCGGCACAATTTCCTAGTTATAAAATACAGGAAGTCGCCAGTGGTTTAAATTTTCCTTGGTCGCTAGCATTTTTACCTGATGGAAGTTTATTGGTAACTGAGCGAACGGGTAAATTGACTAGGGTAAATAATGACAAAATATATGAGCCGATTACTGGCTTACCCAATGATATATATGTTGAAGGGCAAGGCGGATTATTAGAGGTAGTGTTACATCCTAATTTTTCTTCTAATAGCTGGGTGTACATTTCTTACGCTACTGGGAATGATGACAAAAACGCTTTACAAGTTATACGGGCAAAATTAGTGGGTAACGAATTAGTAGAGCAACAAGTTGTTTTCACCGTGACTCCTTTTAAGTCAACCCCTGTCCACTTTGCCGGGCGAATGGCGTTTTTACCTGATAACACACTACTTATTACTAGTGGCGATGGTTTTGATTACCGTGAAGATGCACAGCGATTAGATAGTTTGCTGGGCAAAACAATCCGAATTAACGACGATGGTAGTGCACCAACTAATAATCCTTTTGTCACTGAAAATCCTAACTCGCCAAGTAATTTTGTTTTTAGCTATGGGCATCGAAACCATCAAGGCATACTTTTTGACTCCGAACGTAATGTGATTTTTTCAAATGAACACGGACCAGATGGCGGCGATGAACTGAATATTATTCAACCAGGGGTAAATTATGGTTGGCCAGTTATCACCAAAGGACTTGATTATATCGGCTCTCGCATTAGTCCTTTTACTGAATATACAAACATGCAGCAACCCAGACTAGACTGGACGCCTTCTATTGCTCCTTCGGGTATGGCCGTTCACCAAGGTAAACTGTTTAGTGAATTAAATGGTGATTTGTTAGTTAGCGTACTGAAGTTTAAAGAAGTGCGGTGGTTACAAATGGACGGGATAAAAGTCGACGGTCAAACATCTTTATTTAAAGAATTAGAACAAAGAATTCGCGATGTTCGTGTACATCCCGATGGTTCAATTTATATATTAACTGATAGTGAAAATGGCAAAGTCCTGCGTATTATTCCAAGTGAAGATAAATGAATAAATTAAGTATTTGTTTAGACAAAACAAAGTTTTGCTCAAAAAAACAGGTCTATCAATTAAATAAATACTGAGTATAAGCAAACAAAGGACTTGGTTAATTTCACTTTTGGGTAATAACCATTATAATTCATCAGTTATATCCAATTCGCCATTATTTATGGTCGTTTGGGAGTCAATTTGAGGAAAAAAGTTGTGACATAGGTTGCAATTAGACCTCGTCAACACGTTGCAGAGCGTGCCACAAAGAATATCCTGTCTAAGCTGTTGGACGCTGAGTAATTTGCCAGCTTAGTTGAGTTAATGAAAATATCACCGCTGGAAAATAAACCGCTTATCTAGAGAAAGCTCCTATGGAGCGCGCTTATTTTACCAAAAGATGCTTAATGAATAGAAAATTAGGTAAACTATCGAAAAAAATTCATCATGTTAATCATCATATTATTAGCATGTTATTGCCCTTGGGAGTTGAATATGAGTTTGTATTTAGAATACATTAAAGAAATTGAAAGCCGTAAGACAGATCTAGGATTGGCGCCTAAGCCAATTGATGGTGCTGAATTATTAGCGGAAATTATTGAGCAAATTAAAGACTCGGCCCATAAGCACAGAGAAGACTCGCTTCACTTCTTTATTTATAACACCTTGCCTGGAACCACTAGCGCAGCAGGTGTAAAAACTAAATTCTTAAAAGAAATCATTCTAGGTGAAGCCGTCGTTAAAGAAATTACACCTACCTTTGCTTTTGAGTTGTTATCTCATATGAAAGGTGGCCCTTCTATAGAAGTACTTCTAGATTTAGCATTATCTGATGACCTATCAGTAGCAAAATCAGCAGCAGAAGTACTAAAGACACAAGTCTATTTATATGAAGCAGATATGAGCCGTCTTGAAAAGGCGTTTAAAGCGGGTAATGCGGTCGCTAAAGATATTCTTGAAAGTTATGCCAGAGCTGATTTTTTCACCAAACTTCCTGAAATAGACGAAGAAATTGAGGTGGTTACTTACATCGCTGGTGAGGGTGATATTTCTACTGATTTATTATCACCGGGTAACCAAGCTCACTCTCGTTCAGATAGGGAACTGCACGGTAAGTGTCTTATTTCTCCCGCTGCTCAAGCTGAAATTCAGGCACTTCAGAAACAACATCCAGCCAAGAGAGTGATGTTAATCGCTGAAAAAGGCACGATGGGTGTAGGCTCTTCTAGAATGTCAGGTATTAACAATGTGGCTTTATGGGCTGGTAAGCAAGCCAGTCCTTATATTCCATTTGTGAATTTTGCCCCCGTTGTTGCAGGTACTAATGGCATTTCGCCTATCTTTTTAACGACTGTTGGTGTGACTGGCGGTATCGGTTTAGATCTTAAAAACTGGGTTAAAAAACTCGATACTAACGGTAAACCTGTGCTTAACGAAAGTGGCGACCCCGTTCTTGAGCAAACTTATTCTGTCGAAACTGGCACAGTGCTAACGATTAACACTAAACAGAAGAAGCTATTCAACGGCGATAAAGAACTGGTTGATATCTCTTCGGCTTTTAACCCTCAAGCAGTTGAGTTTATGAAAGCAGGCGGGTCTTACGCTATTGTATTTGGTAAAAAGTTACAAACTTTCGCAGCTGAAACGCTCGATGTAGCGTTAGAGCCTGTCTATGCTTCTTCTAAAGAAATTTCTCATCCAGGACAAGGTTTAACTGCTGTTGAAAAAATATTCAACAAAAATGCAGTAGGCGTTGCCTCTAAAACGGCTCTTCACGCTGGCTCTGATGTGCGTGTAACGGTCAATATTGTGGGTTCTCAAGATACAACGGGATTAATGACATCTCAAGAATTAGAGTCTATGGCCGCCATGGTTATTTCTCCTATTGTTGATGGAGCTTATCAATCGGGTTGTCATACTGCTTCAGTATGGGATTCCAAGGCACAAGCTAATATTCCCAAGCTGATGAGCTTTATGAATAAGTTTGGTCTTATCACAGCACGCGATCCTAAAGGTGTTTATCACCCAATGACGGATGTTATTCACAAAGTCTTGAATGATATTACGGTGGATGAATGGGCGCTTATAATAGGTGGTGACTCGCACACTAGAATGTCGAAGGGTGTAGCGTTCGGTGCCGATTCGGGAACGGTTGCACTTGCGCTGGCTACTGGCGAAGCGAACATGCCTATCCCAGAGTCTGTCAAAGTGACCTTTAAAGGCAATATGAAAAGCTACATGGACTTTCGTGATGTAGTGCATGCCACGCAAGCTCAAATGTTGAAAAAGTTTGGCGATAATGTGTTCCAAGGAAGAGTTATTGAGGTTCACATTGGTACTTTACTTGCCGATCAAGCCTTCACCTTTACCGATTGGACTGCTGAAATGAAGGCGAAAGCCTCTATTTGTATTTCTCAAGATGACACTTTGATTGCGTCATTAGAAATAGCTAAGAGCCGTATTAAAATTATGATCGATAAGGGCATGGATAATGAACCTCAAGTTCTTCAAGGATTAATTGATATAGCAAATAAGCGAATTTCTGATATTACATCTGGAGAAAAACCAGCGCTAAGACCAGATGATAATGCTGAATATTTTGCCGAATTAGTGGTTGACCTTGATGCCATTGACGAACCTATGATTGCGGATCCAGACGTTAATAATGCTGATGTTTCAAAACGTTATACTCACGATGCTATCAGACCTATTTCGTATTACAAAGGCAGCAAAAAAGTAGATTTAGCTTTTGTTGGCTCATGTATGGTTCACAAAGGGGATATGCAAATTATTTCTCAAATGTTGAGAAATATAGAAAAGCAAAATGGCAAGGTTGAATTTAAAACACCACTAGTGATTGCACCGCCAACGTATAATATTGTTGATGAGCTCAAAACTGAGGGCGATTGGGACGTACTTAAGAAATATGCAGGTTTCGAATTTGATGACGCTGTACCTAAAAACACTGCGCGTACAACATACGAAAACATCATGTACCTTGAACGCCCTGGTTGTAACTTATGTATGGGTAACCAAGAGAAAGCTGAAAAAGGCGACACGGTACTCGCCACCTCAACGCGTTTATTCCAAGGTCGTGTAGTAGAAGATACTGCTGAAAAGAAAGGTGAGTCATTACTTGCTTCTACACCAGTGGTGGTTTTGTCTAGTATTTTAGGACGTACGCCTACTTTGGAAGAATACAAAAAAGCAGTTGAAGGTATTAACTTAACTGATTTTGCGCCACCGCTTGAACAGCTAACTACAGCGCCATCAGCGCCTGTGGCAGTTAAAATCGCAGATCCTAGCTAAGGTAGTAGATTTAGTAAATTAAAGTAAAACAAGCCACGAGGTTTGTTTTACTTTCCTTAACGCACTCTTCAAATCGCCTAAAACAGTGACAAAGCCCTCGTATTAATAATGATCCATATTGCTGCATAGCCAGCTAAAAAAATTCATTAAGACACAACATGTGTTGAGTAAAACCATTCTTATCATGATAAATCATGCCTTTACCATCGCTTATTATTGCTTGGCGTCTTCTGCCCCAAGTTGATTATATGTGTACTCAATAAATGTAAATTGCATATAAATGAGCAAATATTGATTATGAGCAAACTAAGGCCTTGGCCAATTTCACTTTTTGACAATAAGCCTTATACTTAGTCAGTTGCATTTCTACACTAGAATATTTTTCGATATTTTCGGGCTCAACTTAGAGGGTCTAATTTTGTTAGATGCATATCGTAAACTTGTTACAGAGCGAGTAGCACAGAGTATTCCACCTAAAGCACTGAACGCCGAGCAAGTGGCTGGTTTAGTCGAGTTGTTAAAAGCGCCACCTGCTGGTGAAGAACACACATTATTAGAATTATTAGCGGAGCGTGTGCCTCTAGGTGTTGATGAAGCCGCGTATGTTAAAGCTTGTTTTCTTACTGCAATCATTGAGAATGAAGCTTATTCTCCTCTTATTTCTAAAGATGCCGCGATTCAATTGTTAGGTAAAATGCACGGTGGTTATAACATCGTGACTTTAGTTGCCGCGCTTGATAACGACGATTTAGCCGAATTAGCAGCTGAAGAGCTTAAACATACATTATTAATGTTCGATACTTTCCACGACATAGAAGAAAAATCCAAAGCCGGTAATGCCTATGCAACAGATGTCATTGCATCTTGGGCCGACGCAGAATGGTTTACTGCTCGTGCAGATATGCCCGTAAAAATCACTGCCACTGTATTTAAAGTGACAGGTGAAACCAATACCGATGATTTGTCTCCCGCACCTGATGCATGGTCTCGTCCAGATATCCCCTTGCATGCTCGCGCTGCTTTGAAAATGCCCCGTGATGGTTTAACACCTGAAAAACAGGGTGAAGTAGGATCCCTAGCACAAATCGACGCAATCAAAACTAAAGGCCATCAAGTTGCTTTTTTGGTGATGTAGTCGGAACCGGCACCTCACGTAAATCTGCCACTAACTCAGTGTTATGGTTTTTCGGTGAAGACTTACCGGGCGTTCCAAATAAACGCGGCGGCGGTATTTGTATTGGCAGTAAAGTCGCGCCTATTTTCTATAACACTATGGAAGACGCAGGGGCTTAAGTATTTGAAGCCGACGTTGAAAAAGTGAATATGGGTGATGTGATTGATATCTTCCCATTGGCCGGCAAAATTACCAACGCAGATACGGGTGAAATGTTAGCTGAATACGCTTATAAGTCAGAGGTATTACTTGACGAAGTGCGCGCTGGTGGCCGTATTAACTTAATTATTGGTCGCGGCTTAACTGAAAAAGCTCGTGAATCTTTAGGCTTAGGCCCATCTGATTTATTCCGTAAACCTGACCAACCGTTTGATACAGGTAAAGGTTACACGCTTGCACAGAAAATGGTTTGCCGTGCATGTGGGGTAGACGGTATACGGCCTGGTAGTTACTGTGAACCTAAAATGACCACTGTAGGCTCACAAGATGCGATTGGCCCTATGACCCGCGACGAACTCAAAGATTTAGCTTGTTTAGGTTTCTCTGCCGATTTAACCATGCAATCTTTTTGTCACACAGCGGCTTATCCTAAGCCCATTGATATTGAAACTCAGCATACGCTGCCTGACTTTATAATGAACCGTGGTGGTGTATCGCTGCGCGCCGGTGACGGTATTTACACTCATGGTTAAATCGTATGTTGTTGCCTGATACAGTCGGTACAGGCGGTGATTCACACACTCGTTTCCCCCTTGGCATTTCATTCCCTGCAGGTTCTGGTTTAGTTGCCTTTGCTGCTACTACAGGAGTTATGCCGCTGGATATGCCGGAACCAATTTTGGTGCGCTTTAAAGGTAAAATGCAGCCGGGCATCACATTACGTGATCTGGTTCATGCGATCCCTTTATACGGTATCAAGCAAGGTTTATTAACGGTTGCTAAAAAAGGCAAAGTAAATGCGTTCTCTGGTCGTATATTAGAAATTGAAGGTTTGAGCGACTTAACCGTTGAACAAGCGTTTGAATTATCCGA
>JBNMPD010000058.1:0-16176 GCA_051276225.1 Flavobacteriales bacterium | reverse complement strand
GCACGCAATATGATAATAGAAGGGTGATTGATAAACATAGATATGTCAGCACCCTCAAGACATCATTACTAGTATAGAAATGTAGAAAAACTGGTGCTGATAACAATCATAATTAATCCTTTTTTAAGCAATGTTTATATATCAAATTCATCCTTGAGGTGAACTAGGCAAAGTCATATAGACACAATCTTGCATGTAGCCTAGGAAGGGCTGTTCAGGATAATCTGTTTCAATAAAGCCGAGTGACCGATAACAGGTGTACGCCACAATATTATCTTTAAACACAAATAAAGAAGTACCTTTAGCTGATGGCTCTGAGTAGGCTTGCTCAAGTATTAGTGTAACTAGAATTTTGGCCAATCCTTGACCGCGATATTTAGGGTTAACACAGAGTCGTGCAAGATGATGGTGTTCTAGGCGTCTATAGTATTGACCAAATGCCACAAGTTGTTGTTCGTCATTTAGTAGACAACATGATTTAAATGGCTCTTCTGTAAGAGATGTAAGAAAGCTTTCATCAGACATGGGATAAGTCATCTTTGGCCCTGCCCAGAAATGGATTTCTTGATGATTGCTAAACCAACTCTTTACCTGTAAGTAATGTTGTTGTGTCGCGTCAATTAGCAACATCGGTTTAGCCTTTTTGATTATTGTCCGCTATAAATTACTGGCCTTTATAAAGAGTATTAATCCACTTTTTTTCAGTGATAAAGTTCCAGGCCCACGCTTTGTATTTTTCACCTAGACCTTGTTCTACCGCATCTTCAACACTGATACCTTTGGTTTTCATACTTTTTACCATGGCAGCAGTATCAACCAGCATATCTAGGGCTTTTTGATAATCAACTTTATTGGCCAAACTTCCATGCCCAGGAATAATTTTAGTATCGTCTTTAAGCATACTAATCAATTTAGTCACGTTCTTAATATAACCTGCAACTGTGCCACCGCCATCTAAATCAATGTATGGAAAACGCCCTTCAAAGAATAAGTCTCCAGGATGTAAAACATTGGCTTCTTCAAACCATACTACGCTATCACTGTCAGTATGACCCGCTGGCAAATGCATGACGTTGATGGTGTCGCCATTAAAATGAAAGGTCACACCTTCTTGAAAGGTAACAACGGGTAATTCTGCATGTGTATGATCTTCTTTTTCTGCCAAACGTTTACGCACGTTGTTATGTGCAAAAATGGTACTACCTTTTACTTCTGTAAAGTAGGCATTAGAGCCAGTGTGATCACCATGATAGTGAGTGTTCACGATATATTTAATTGGTTGTTTTGAAATATCACCAATAGCTGCCGCTATTTTTTCGGCCAGTGGCGCATATTGATCGTCAATGACTAAGATACCTTCAGGACCCACTGATACGCCAATATTGCCACCCATTCCTGCTAACATATGCACAGACTCGCTCACAGCTTGACTGGTTATTTTTACTTCGTCCCACTTATCTTGAGACATAACAGAATTAGCCAAAAAAAAAGCAGTGATCGCAGAAACTAAAAAAAATTTTGAACGCATAAATATTGTCCTTTGATTAAAATTAAGTAAACCCTAGACGTTTGCTGCAACAGACTACAAACTATGAAATATACAAGACAGTTAAGATACTCTGCATGTTCCAATTTACAAAACGTATTAGCTTTATTTTCTTTGCGATCAGTCTGGCAACTGCATTTTTCATTAACTTCAAGATCAATCCAACGTGGGTTGAAACCCAGCTACAATACCAAACATATGATAACGAACTGGGACAGTTGGTTTATCGCGCGAGCGCTAAAGAGAACGTGATAGAGAACCTTGTAGCTTATTCTGAGTCGCCTCTAAGGCAATCAATGCTGAATAAGCAACAAAGTAAACCCTCCCTCTCCCAACAATGGGTGTATAAAAATAGCATTGATGACGTGGTATTACTCAAAGCCGACTTTCATTTTGGCATTTGGTCATTATTGCCTGCATTAGTGGCTGTTGTGCTATGTTTAATGACGCGTGAGCCTTTGGTTGCGCTATTTGCTGGCATAGTAATTGGTGCAGTGATGTTAGGACGCTTCGACATCACTCATGAAGTGTTTATTCCGAATATAGGTACGTCGAGTGCTGCATCTATTTTAATTTTATATTTATGGCTGCTGGGGGGCTTAATGGGCATGTGGGCAAAAACAGGTGCAGCTAAGGCCTTTGCCGACCATATGAGCCTACATTATGTGAAAGGACCGCGTTCAGCCAAGATTGTCACATGGTTTTTAGGCTTAGTGTTTTTTCAAGGAGGCACTATGAGTACGGTATTGGTGGGCACTACGGTCAAACCCATTGCAGACAAGGCTGGTGTTAGTCACGAGGAACTCAGTTACGTAGTAGATTCTACTGCATCACCTATTGCGTCGATCATCGCATTTAATGCTTGGCCTGCTTATATACAGGCCTTTTTATTCATTCCAGGGGTCGCGTTTTTGGCCACAGAAAGTGACAGGATCGCGTTCTTTTTTGCTAGCATTCCTTTTAGTTTCTACGCAATATTTGCTGTTTTAGGGACGTTATTACTGAGCCTGAATATAACCACTTTTAGTGGTTCACCTCTTAAAAAAGCCATCAAACGTGTGGCTGAAACAGGCGAATTAGACGCGCCTAACGCTTCACCTATCAGTGCTAAAGAATTACATGAAAGCCAAGTACCTGAGGGATATACGGCGCATAGATTAGAATTTATATTACCGTTGGTGAGTTTAATTATTATCGCTATTAGCTCATATTTTGTGACCGGTTCACCACAAATTCATTGGGCTTTTTCAGGGGCTTTGTTCCTGTCGATTTTTATGGCGTTGGCAAAGGGTATGGCACTTAAACATGTACTAGACGGCTTTGGCAATGGTTTAAAAGGCGTAGTGGTAGCATCGGTGATATTAATGTTTGCTCTAACGATAGGTGTACTAAGCAAACAATTGGGTGGCGGTATTTATTTGGTTGAATCTTTGGGAGAGCACATCCCATTTTGGTGTTTACCTATAATTTTACAACTTATGACCATGGTTATCGCGTTTTCAACCGGCACTAGTTGGGGCACTTATGCCATTGCTTTCCCCTTAGGTTTACCTTTGGCATGGACCATTGCTCAGAGCCAAGGCTTAGACAACCCTGAACTGTTTATGATGGTCTGTTTCGCTACTATTTTGAATGGCAGTGTATACGGTGACCAATGTTCCCCTATCTCAGATACCACTATTTTGAGTTCGATGACCACAGGGTGCGATTTAATGGATCACGTGAAATCGCAGATTGTGCCAGCAACCTATGCCGCAATCCTCGCAGGCATATTATGGACAACCACTGTATTGATTTTTGCCTAGGAATGGCGTTAATTAATCTCGCGTTATAGTTTTGGGGTGGTTTTTGAAACATAAGGCGAGGATGGTGTAAGTGTTTTGGAATATGCCTAAAAAGGTGGCTCAATAAAGCGGCCGCTATTTAAAGTACTAGCGTTTCAGATCCCTTTACATATTTAAACCTCGGTTTTGTTTCTCCATTAACCTGTACCGTTTCAATAAACATACTTAAAGGCCTGACCCATAGACTTCTTGAACCATAAAGAGGGCGATAAACCACCAATTCAGTTTCATCTTCTGAGTGTTTAGCTACACCAATCACTTCGTATTCATTACCTTTGTAATGACGGTAACGTCCTATTTTTAATGCCATATTTATTTCACGCTGTCTAATACTCGTTAATGCTGTGCGGTAAGTCGCTTTTGTCTGATCTGTTGCCACGTGATGACGATCAATTGAACCGCAATGATCGAAGAGCTAGCAATCAGTAAACCATGCCAATCAATAAGGTTTAGAAACACACCAGCACTTAACGCCGCAGTAGCTTGGCAACCAAAAACCAAAAATTCATTTAAACCTTGGACTTTAAATCTTTCACTAGGTTGATAACTTTGCGCCAGTAAAACCGTACCGCCAACAAACAGAAAGTTCCAGCCAATGCCTAATAACACTAATGCAGCCCAATAATTAAGCCATTCGCTGCCAGTCAGTGCAATTAAAATAGTGCTGACATAGGCAAATAAACCTAAGTATATAATTTTTGAAGTACCCAATTTACTGATTAACCAACCACTAAACAATGAAGGAAAAAACATCGCAAAAATATGACTTTGGATCACCCATTTGGTATCTTGCAAGGAGTAGGCTTCATGCACGTGCATATTCACAGGTGTGGCGGTCATAATAAAACTCATTAATGCATAACCCACTACTGACGCAGAAACAGCCAAAATAAAGACTGGCTGGCGTGCTATCACTGTTAACTTACGTCCTGTATTTTCAGACGTTGCTGTGACAACGTGTGTATTATCAATTTTTGTAAAGAGAAAGCTGCACACCACTAATAAAGCGGCGGTTAAATAAAATCCGCCAACAAAAGCTTGTTTGACAAACAGTTGACCCAGCGTCACTAACTCTGGACCTAATATAGCGGCAACTAAGCCGCCTAACAACACAGTAGAAGCGGCTTTAGGTATTAGCTCAAGACTGACTGTTTCCATGGCCGCAAAACGGATTTGTTGAATAGAAGACATCATTATGCCTAATAAAAAAGAGGTGAATACTAATCCCCAAAAGCTGCTATTGGCGATACTCGCAGCGGCCAATAGTGTCACTAGTGTGCCCAGGATGGTAGACCCAATAAAAACGGGTTTTCTACCAAATTTTTGCATCAATCGTGTGATCGGCACAACACCGCAAGCGGTACCCACAATGCTCATAGCTAAGGGTAGGGTTGACCATTTAGGATCTGGTGTAAGCTGAGCACCTAAAACCCCACCCGCCAGAACTAGCATAGTGCCTGCGCTCAAAGCTAAAGCTTGGATCAACGTTAATAACCAAATATTGTTGGGCATTTTTTGCACTAATCGGTTTCCTTGTTATCGCGAGACACAAATATCTATGTTTAGTGTAACGATTAGCAAGATTTTATTCTTCACTAGATGAAAACAAAAAAGCTAATTGTTTAGTGTCTTCAGCATCAGCTAAAGCAACATGCAGTCCCACCAATCTAATGCCTCTATTTGCTTGGCGTGAGAGGCCTTCAGTTAGGAGCTTTAGAAAGTAATTCTTATCTAATACATGGCATTTATGTTCGACTGTTGTTTGTTGAAAATCATTGAACTTGAGTTTTATACCCTGACTTTGAATGTTAGCTTGAGACTTTTTTAGTCGCTGTTCTAAGAGTGGAAAAAGTTTGTCGACCATTTTTATGCACTCATCCTGTGAATGAATGTCTTCGGCCAAAGTTCTCTCTACTCCTACAGATTTGCGTTGTCTGGCAAGACTTAAGTTGCGGTCATCTAGACCATGGCTTCTATCCCAGATCACTGAACCAAACTTGCCAAACCTTTTGATTAAGTCTTCAAAAGGAAACTGACGCACATCAGCGCAGCTATAAAGTCCCAAATTGTTTAACTTAGCCAGCGTAACTTTACCGACGCCAGGGATTTTGCCAAGGGGTAATGCAATCACAAAATCATCTAATTTATCAGGCGTAATAACGCAGATGCCATTCGGTTTATTTTCATCACTGGCAATTTTGGCAACAAACTTACAAGGTGCAACGCCTGCTGAAGCTGTGAGTTGCGTTTCTTCAAAAATAGTTCGTCTTATATGTTCGGCGATTAAGGTGGCGCTTCCAGAGAACAACGTACAATCAGATACATCCAAATAGGCTTCGTCTAATGACAAGGGTTCTACTTTGTCTGTGTATCTACTGAATATTTCGCGTATTTGTTGGGATATTTCGCTATATAGGGCCATTCTGCCAGGGGCTAACACTAAGTTAGGACAAAGTTTTAAGGCGTGAGCAGTGGCCATCGCTGAGCGCACTCCAAATTTTCTAGCTTGGTAGTTACAAGTAGATATAACACCACGCCTATCAGTACTGCCGCCTATGGCTAGTGGCACATCTCGATATTCTGGATTGTCGCGCATTTCAACGGCTGCATAATAACAGTCCATGTCAATGTGGATAATTTTGCGCAAAGAATAGACCTGACAAAATAACTGTATATAAAGTCAGTATTTTGCCGGAATGTTAGAATTTATCAACAAAAAAAACGCCAGACTAGCTGACGCTTATTTAGTTGTCATTTATAACATCGCTTACAGGATTTGGTCTTTTTTCCATTCATTCAATTTGACTTGCCTAGCTTGCTCTTTTTCCAAACGCATTTTTTTACGATCACAAGGCTCAGGACAATCACAAGCTTTAGCTATGCCTAAAGCGCCTAATCCGCCACAACTACCAGCAATGGTTTTCTGTTGAAATATATATCCTACCGACATGGCAGCCACAACAACTATAAAAAATATAAATGCAAAAATAAAGGTACTCAAAACTTGTCTCCAATAAAAACTTTACGTGTTTGTAATGTGGCCCTAATGAACAATGACAAATTGTTCAAATTTGCTACTAGTATACTCGGTAAAATTGTCCTTTTCTTTAGTAATTAGCAACACCGCAATACCGTATGTTTCTGCTAATTCTAATGCCTTTTCTTTACCCATCACATTTAATGCTGTTGCCAAGCCATCGGCTGTCATAGAGGACTTGTGTACCACCGTGACAGACACTAAATTATGTATAATTGGATAACCTGTGGCAGGGTTGATTAAGTGAGAATAACGCACCCCATCCTGCTCATAGTAGTTACGATAGTCCCCAGATGTAGCAATGGCGTTGTCACCAACGCTAATAATGCTTTGGATTGAGCGTTGCTCTGTTTTGGGTTTTTCAATGGCAATCTTCCATGGCTCACCTGAGGCTTTTATGCCCGCTAATCGCATTTCGCCGCCTATTTCCACTAGGAAGTTGCTTATATTCAGGGTCAGTAGAAGTTCTGCAAGCTGATCAACAGCATAACCTTTAGCGATGGTTGATAAATCTACATAAAGGTCAGGCTGAGTTTTACTCGCCCACGTTGCCCCAATCGTTAATTTGTCTAGGCCAACTTGTTGCCGTGTTGTGTTGATCAATTCTTTAGTTGGAATTTTCTCCGGTCGACTTTGTGGACCAAATCCCCAAAGATTGACCAGAGGTCCTACTGTTACATCTAATAATCCAGCACTCATCACACCCAAACGTTTTGCTTCTTTTAATACATCAATGGTTTGTGCTGACATGGGAAAAGGTTCAATGCTGCTCCATTGATTAAATCTGCTTAGTTCTGAATCTTTGATATAGGTTGACATCAATTGGTTGATACCTACCAACGTTTGGTCAATCTGTTGTTTTAACTTTTGCTCATCTACGCCGTCTGTAGGTATAAATTTTACGTTGTAAGTAGTGCCCATTGTTGGGCCTGATATATATATTTCTTGCTCTTTAAGCGGTGAACAAGCGATTAAGATTGTGGTAACAATAACAATCAAAATTCTGATGTTAAATATTGTTTGCATACTTTATTTTGAACCTATAAAAAAAGGGGCATATAGCCCCTTCAAGAAATGATTGTTAATACCGCGTTAAAGTTATCCGCCGAAGTCATCTAACATGATGTTTTCGTCTTCTACACCTAACTCTTTTAGCATATTAATAACGGCCGCATTCATCATGGGTGGACCACACATATAGAACTCACAATCTTCAGGTGCCGGATGATCTTTAAGATAATTTTTCAGCAATACGTTATGTATAAACCCTGTATCACCTTCCCAATTATCTTCAGGTTGAGGATCTGATAAAGCAACGTGCCACTTAAAGTTATCATTCTCTTTTTGCAACATATCAAAATCTTCTACGTAAAACATTTCGCGCAAAGAACGAGCGCCGTACCAAAATGTAATCGGGCGAGTAGTGTTTAATCTGCGTAGTTGATCAAAAATATGTGAACGCATCGGTGCCATACCAGCACCACCACCTACAAACACCATTTCAGCAGGACTTTCTTTAGCATAAAACTCACCAAATGGACCTGAGATAGTGGCTTTATCGCCTTCTTTCAAGCTCCAGATGTAAGAAGACATTTTACCTGCTGGCAAGGTTAGGTTGTTGGGTGGCGGCGAGGCAACTCGCACATTCAACATAATAATACCTGCTTCTTCGGGGTAGTTGGCCATTGAATAAGCGCGGATAGTCTCTTCTTCAACTTTAGACTCAATATTAAAGAAACCAAAGCGTTCCCAATCGCCACGATACTCTTGAGGAATATCGAAGTCTTTGTACTTAACATGGTGAGGTGGCGCTTCAATTTGAATATAACCGCCAGCTTTGAAAGGAACACTTTCGCCATTAGGTATTTTAAGCACAAGCTCTTTGATAAAAGTGGCTTTGTTGTCATTTGAAACAACTTCACAATCCCACTTTTTAATACCAAAAATTTCTTCTTCTAACTCAATGTCCATATTTTCTTTAATAGACACCTGACAAGATAAGCGACATCCCTGCTTAGCTTCTTTTTTGCTAATATGGTCTACCTCAGTCGGTAAAAGCTCTCCGCCACCGGCTTTAATGTCAACACGACATTGGCCGCAAGTGCCGCCGCCGCCGCAAGCAGAAGATACAAAGATACCGGCATTAGCCAAAGCACCTAAAAGTTTGTCACCGGGCTGTGCTGTGATTGATGCTTCAGCCCCGCCATTAATGGTAATGGTGATCTCGCCTTCTGGTACTAATTTAGATTTTGCAAACATGATGATAAACACTAACGCTAAAACAATAGCGATGAACATGCCTACACCAAGATAAATTTCATTTGGATTCATTTAACTATTCCTCAAAGTGCGGTTTACAGGGCGATGCCGGTAAATGATTGGAAACCAAGTGCCATGAGTCCAGTAATCATAAATACTGAACCCAAACCGCGTATGCCCTCCGGCATGTCTGCATATTTAAGTTTTTCACGGACTGCGGCAAGTAAGGTGATAGCTATCGCCCAACCTAAACCACTGCCTATACCGTAAACAATACTTTCACTGAAGTTATATTCACGTTGTATAGCGAATGCAACACCACCAAAAATCGCACAGTTTACTGTGATAAGGGGTAAGAAAATCCCAAGTGCGTTATATAACACAGGGAAAAACTTATCTAACGTCATTTCCAATATTTGGACTAACGCAGCTATTACGCCTATAAAAGTCAAAAAGCTCAAAAAGCTTAAATCTGCTTCTGGGAAACCAGCCCAGCCAAGTGCTCCCGGTGCTAAGATATTCACAAATATAACTTGGTTAACGGGAACCGAAATCCCTAAAACAACGATGACTGCTACACCTAAACCCATGGCCGTTTTAACTTTTTTGGATACTGCCAAAAAAGTACACATACCTAAGAATAAAGACAAAGCCATGTTTTCAATAAAAACAGACTTAACAAAAATACTGATATAATGTTCCATGAATTATCCCTTTGGCTCGACTTGTGCTGGACGTATAGTGCGGATTGCCCAAATCAGGCCACCAATCAAAAAGAATGAGCTGAAAGGTAAAATCAATAAACCATTACCCTGATACCAGCCTCCATCTTGAACTAAAGGTAATATTTCAAAACCTAATAACGTACCAAAACCAAATAGCTCTTTGATAGTTCCAATGATGATTAACACCACGGAATAACCTATGCCGTTGCCAAGGCCATCTAGGAAAGACATAAAAGGTGGACTCTTCATAGCGTAGGCTTCTGCACGTCCCATGACGATACAGTTAGTAATAATCAAACCAACAAATACTGAAAGCTGTTTCGATATCTCGTACGAGTAAGCCTTGAGTATTTGGTCAACCACTATTACCAGAGAGGCAATAATCGTCATTTGAATAATTATCCGTACGCTTGATGGTATATGATTACGGATAAGTGAGATAAATAAGTTAGAGAATGCACAGACGGTAGTTAATGCCAATGACATAACCAGCGCAGTTTCTAATTTGGTCGTGATTGCCAATGCCGAACATACGCCCAGTACTTGCAATGCAATTGGGTTATTGTTCAGAATAGGTCCGAGCAATACCTTTTTCATTTCTTTAGTTTCAGCCATTGTGTGAACTCCTTACGATTTCCAAGTCTGATTTTTAAGGTATGGCCCAAAGCCATTCTTACCCGCCCAGTAAGTTAATGTGTTTTCCACACCGTTACTGGTTAGCGTAGCGCCTGAAAGTGCATCAACCGCATATTGGTCGCTAGAGTTGTCACCTTTATTCACCTCAATCGCTACTTTTCCATCGTCGAACAGTTTTTTACCGTTCCACTTGGCTTTCCAGCTAGGGTTTTGTATCTCACCGCCCAAACCAGGTGTTTCCTTGTGTTGATAATAGATCAGTTCACGAACGGTATTGCCATCGGCATCAATCGCTAAGAGTCCATACATTAAGTCCCACAGGCCGCTACCATGGACCGGAAGAACCAGTCGAGTGACTTTGCCTGCAGCATTTTTTACTAAATAAATATTAGCAATGCTGGCACGTTGTTTAAAACCTACGTTGCTATTAGACACTTCAACTGAGAACTTAGGGTTTTTGGCTTCTTTGTACATGTCATAGCCATCTTTTGGCTCATCCACATACTCGCCTGTTTCAAGGTTAATAAAGCGTTCTTCAATATATTTATTAAACGTTCCAGAGATATCACCAGCAGCCAAATCAATTAAGCCTGCTGCTTCTACAATGTTAGATTGTTTGTCTATTGCTGCATTAGTTTCCTGTAAGTCACGCAAGCCAACGGCTGCGCTCGATACAATAATTGAGCAAACTAAACATACAGCAACAACAACACCTACTGTTTTACCTAGCGTTTCTTTTTTAGCCGACACGTGCGATCCTCCGTTTTATGTTGCTTTGAGCAACAAAATAATCGAATAAAGGTGCCCATAAGTTAGCGAATAATATGGCTAACATAATACCTTCGGGAAAAGCTGGATTCAAAACACGGATCATCACCGTCATACAACCAATCAAAATACCATAAGCCCACTTACCTTGATTGGTAAATGCAGCCGACACAGGGTCTGTTGCCATAAAGAACATACCAAAGGCCATACCGCCGATTACCATATGCCAATACCAAGGCATTGCAAACATCGGGTTGCTGGCACTTCCGACTAGATTTAATAAGCTAGAGAACAAGAACACACCTACCGCTACACCTAACACTATTCGCCATGAAGCTATTCGCATGTAGATGATAAATAGTCCGCCAATTAAGATGGCTAGGGACGACACTTCTCCCATAGAGCCTTGTATATTTCCTAAGAAGGCATTAAACCAATCAGCATTAAGACTCCAGTCTGTCACAGAACCATTTGCCGCTTGGCTTAACCACGTTGCGCCTGTGTATCCATCTGCTGCCGTCCAAATAGCATCACCTGATATTTGTGCGGGGTAAGCAAAGTATAAAAATGCTCGACCAGACAAAGCCGGGTTTAAGAAGTTACGCCCAGTACCACCAAATATCTCTTTGGCTATAACAATACCAAAGGTAATACCTAAGGCTGCTTGCCATAAAGGAATTGTGGCAGGAAGAGTAAGCGAGAATAAAACTGAGGTAACAAAAAAACCTTCGTTAATTTCATGTTTTCGTACTGAAGCAAACAAAACTTCCCAAAACGCACCTACTGAAAAAACAGTGGCGTAAACAGGTACAAAGAAACAAGCTCCGTATAACATTAAACCAATCCAACCAGTGCTGGCATCAAGTTGACCGCCAAGCATTTCATATAGGCCCGCTTGCCAGAATGCTGTGGCTGTATCAGCCCATACTGCGCCTTCTGTCACAATAGCGATTTGAGCTTGTTGACCAATATTAAACATGCCATAAAACATGGCTGGGAATGTCGCCATCCACACAAAAATCATAATACGTTTTAAATCAATACTGTCTTTTACGTGGGTATTTGCTTTAGTGACTGTTCCTGGGGTGTAAAAAATAGTCGCTGCCGCTTCATACAAGGCATAAAATTTCTCGTATTTTCCACCCGCTTCAAAATTAGGTTCGATTTTTTCTAAATATACTTTTAAGCCCATGATTAACCCTCTTTCTCAATCTGATCTAAACATTCACGCAGGATCGGCCCATAGTTATATTTGCCGGGACAAACATAGGTGCATAGTGCTAAATCTTCTTCGTCTAGCTCCAAACAACCCAAACTTTGGGCACCATCTGTATCGCCAGAAATCATGTCTCTCAACAATAATGTAGGCAAGATGTCTAACGGCATAATACGTTCATAGTTACCTATGGGAACCATAGAACGATCAGAGCCATTAGTTGTGGTGGTCATATCAAATAATTTTTTAGGACTGAAGTGACCAAAATAAGCACGTGTCACTGAATGTTGGTTAACACCGGGTTTAATCCAACCAAATAACTCTTTTTCACGACCTTCGCGCAAAATAGACACTTGATTGTGAAATCGACCCAGATAACCGTGCACACCATGAGCGTGATTACCTTGCAACACCGAGCCAGATAAAATACGCATATCGCCGTCATTCGCTTCATTCGCGGTTAGTTCGGTAATGTCAGCGCCCAACAATGAACGAATTAAACGAGGATTTTTTGCCTCAGGACCGCCTAAAGAAATCACTTTACGGTTATCTAATTCACCCGTTGTAAACAAGCTACCTATTGCTAAAACGTCTTGGTAGCCAACATGCCAAACTTTTTTACCTTGGCCTACGGCATCTAAGTAATGTATGTGTGTACCCACTAAGCCTGCAGGATGAACGCCAGAGAACTCGTTTACTTCAACATTGGCATCACCGATAGCAATGTCAGCTCCGGGTGCTTTGTTTACATAGACTTTACCGCCTGTTAAACGGCTAATAACTTGCAAACCGTTAGTGAAATCTTCGCTACGCTGAGCAATAATTACCTGAGGATCTGCAGCCAGAGGGCTGGTGTCCATCACACTAACAAAAATTGAATGAGGTTTTGAGTCAAGTGCTGGAGACTTGCTAAAAGGACGCGTTCTAAAGGCAGTCCACATTCCAGAATTAACTAAATTCTCTTGCACTTTAGCCGTATCCAATGACGCCAGTTCACCACTGCTATATTTAGCAAATACTTCACTTTCATCACCTTCTAGCTGAATTACAACCGATTGCAAAATACGTTTTGCACCACGGTTGACTGCAATTACATTACCGGCAGCAGGAGCGGTAAATTTTACACCAGGATTCTTTTTATCTTCAAAAAGCATCTGGCCCTTCTTTACTTTGTCCCCTTCTTGAACATGCATAGTTGGACGCATGCCAATATATTCTTCACCCAAAATGGCGACCCTAGTGACAGCGTTTCCATCTTGAATAGTTTGTTCTGGTGCTCCCTGAATAGGAAGGTCTAACCCTTTAGTAATTTTTATCATACGCAATAGCACTACTCTAAATTAATACACAACACCATTAGGCTCTTTTATTACAGTAGTCCACGTGTAAATGAGTAAGAAAAAACCTAATGGTGATGAGTATCGTTATTCGATGACTAATTAAAAAGCAACAAACATGTTTATGTCATTTAGTTGCAACTAATTAGAGGTGTCTGAACTTCATTAAATTAGGTGTTTTACAGAATTAAAATATACAACTGCAAAAGTCACCGACGCTCAGCAATACAATTTTAGCATTATCCTGTGTATTTCTTCCACGCTAATTGTTGTTTAAATATATTTATTTCCTTATTTTTACTCGTTTTGAGCCGATTTGGCTCTTTCAAAGCTAGACTAAATTACGAAAATAAAAAAAACCGCTTCGAGCGGTTTTTATTTTAAGTAAATTCTAACCGTCTTTTTACCAATCGATTAAGGTTTCAACTTCAGCATCATAATCGACGCCAGATAAGTCAAAGCCAAATAATTTTAAAAACTCGTGGTGATAACCTTCGTAGTCACTTAATTCGTGAAAATTCTCTTGAGACACTTGATCCCACAATGACTTAATTTTTGCCTGTGTCGCATCGTTAGTTTCTTTACTGTTCATATATAAGCGGCCTAACTCATCCACTTTTGGTTGTGATTGGGTCAGCTTGTCTGTAAATAAATCGTATATTTGTTCAATACAACCTTGGTGTGTGCCTTCTTCTTTCATCACTTTGTAAATAAGTGAAATATACAAAGGCATAACTGGAATGGCTGAACTAGCTTGAGTGACCAACGCTTTCAATGACGAAACATAAGCCTGCACATTTTTACTAACATTGGTTTTTACTATGTCGGCCGCCGCGCGATCTAAATCCTCTTTAGCTTTACCTATCGTCGCTTGTCCATATATTGGCCACGTCAACTCCTTACCCACATAGGTATAAGCGGTGGTTTTACAGTTATCTGCCAGTAAGTCTGATTCCCCTAAAGCGTCGAGCCATAACTCCCAGTCTTCACCGCCCATTACTTTGATAGTTTGTTGGATCTCGTCCTCGTTAGCAGGCTCTAAGGCTATTTCATGAATAAGATTTTTATCGGTATCATAAGTTTTTGTTTTGTATGATTGCCCCACAGGTTTTAAAGTTGACTTGTATACTTCACCCGTTTCAGGATCGGTTCGTCTTGGAGAGGCTAAGCTATAAATAACCAAATCTACCTTACCCATATCTGCTTTGAGGGTGTCGATAACCTGCTGCTTTATCTCTTTAGAAAAGGCATCACCATTTAATGTTTTAGCATACAAACCTTGAGCGGATGCCTTGGCATGAAAACCGGCGGTATTGTACCATCCAGCTGTACCAGTCTTACGTTCTGTTGGTGGTTTTTCAAAACACACACCCAAGGTATTAGCACCACCGGCAAACGCAGCAGTGATCCTTGAAGCGAGTCCGTAACCAGTAGAACTGCCAATAACTAATACGTTTTTGGGCGCATTATTTAACATTCCCTGAGCTTTAACATAATCAATTTGTAGTTGAACATTAGTCGCACATCCAACTGGATGTGCGTTAGTGCAGATAAAGCCTCGAATTTTGGGCTTAACAATCATATGAATTTCCTATTTAAAAATTTTAACGCATTGTAATGCTAGTCAACGCTTAAACACATCTGAACAGCTGATAAAGATGTAATAGTTTAGCTTTGTTTATTGGATAACACTAACCGAAGGGTATGTGTTATCCCAAGTAATATTCCAATCAAGGTCAATAATATATTGATTAAAAAGTAGATATCTAACGGCTTTTTGTATTTTCTGATTATTGGCTATTGCTAGCACGATTTTTGTAGTATTCAAACTCTGATATTTGATGATATTTTGTCACATTACTCTGAAAGTCAGAATAAGACTTATATATTTTGTTAAACATCGGGTCGGCGGCTGACTGTTCTTGCATTACCTCAGTTGAAGCATTTTTTAATGCCAACATCACATCCTCAGGCAGAGGACGCATATCGACATTATGTGTCTCAACTAGTGCCTGCATTGCAGAATTGTTAGCAGCAGTATATTCATCCCACATATCTTGATTGACCGCACGTGTTGCCACTTCAACTATCGCTTGTAAATCATCTGGTAGTGCTTCGAATGCTTGTTTGTTGACCATAAATTCTAAATTAGCACTGGGCTCATGCCAACCTGAATAATAATAATATTTGGCAGCTTTGTGAAAACCGAACGCCAAATCATTATAAGGACCCACCCATTCGGTGGCATCAATCGCGCCAGACTGGAGTGAAGTAAATAGTTCACCACCTGTTAGGGCAACAGGGAGGCCTCCCAGCTTTTTGAGTACTTCGCCACCTAGTCCGGGAATACGCATTTTTAGTCCTTTGAGGTCGTCAACACTATTAATTTCCTTTTTAAACCAACCTGCCATTTGTACACCAGTATTACCACCGGCAAAAGGGATCAAATTAAAGGGTTCATATACCTCACGCCATAGTTCTAGACCACCACCGTAATGAAGCCATGCGTTCATTTCGGTGGCATTCATACCAAAAGGAATAGCCGTGAAAATCTGTGATGCGGGTGCTTTTCCTTTCCAATAATAAGAACCTGAATGTCCCATTTCGGCTGCACCGCTAGAAACAGTATCAAATACCTCAAACCCAGGCACCATCTGGCCAGCACCAAAGACTTTTATTTTAAGCCTACCGTTTGACATACGTTCAACATACTTGGCAAAGGTTTCTGGTCCTTTACCTAGGCCTGGAAAGTTTTTTGGCCAAGATGTCACTAGCTTCCATTCATAGGTTTGCTGTTCAACTTGAGTA
>JBNMPD010000057.1:0-16415 GCA_051276225.1 Flavobacteriales bacterium | reverse complement strand
AATACTATTGAAGCAGTAATTGAAAGCGATCAGTCTGCTCGCAGACTTAGCATGAATATTATTGATAAGCTTAGTCAAATGACTGCGCTGAGGGTTGGTTCTTGAGTTTTATTATTAATGTTGGATCCTTTATTGTCGCTCTAGGCATTTTAGTCGCGGTACACGAATGGGGACACTTTTGGGTTGCCCGCAGATGTGGGGTCAAAGTAGAAAGATTTTCTATCGGTTTTGGCAAAGCGCTATGGCGCAGAACAGATAAGTTAGGCACAGAATTTGTGATAGCGGCTATCCCACTCGGTGGCTATGTAAAAATGCTCGACGAGAGAGTAGGCGAGGTAGCTGAGGAAGATTTACCCTATGCTTTCAATCGTCAACATGTATTAAAACGCATCGCTATTATCGCTGCGGGACCAGTGGTGAACTTCTTATTCGCTATATTTGCATTGTTTGTGATGTATTTAATTGGTTTGCAAACAGTCAAACCTGTTGTGGGTAGTATTGAACCAGAAAGTGTTTTTAGCCAAACTAATATTCCCCAAAACGCAACGTTAACTCAGGTAGGCACACGAAAAGTGGTCGACTGGGAAGATGTTGCTTATGAGTTTATGTCATTTATTGGGCATGATGAGATGCTAATTAAATGGACTGATGAAACAAGTTCATTAGAACAAACCGCCACAATCAATATAAGCCAATGGAAGTTTGACCCAGATAAAACCTCTGTTTTTGCTAGTCTTGGACTCAGCCCATATCGCCCAAAGGTACTTAATGTACTGGGGTATATAGAAGATGGCTCCGCAGCGCAGCGCATTGGATTTATGGCAAATGACGAAATTATTAGTTTAGATGGAACTAGTATGCAAAATTGGGAACAAATAGTAGGTTATGTTTCTACAAGACCTGACCAATCTGTTCAAGTTGATGTCTTCAGAAACGGAAAGATTGTAAAATTAAGTGGCAGTATTGGTAGTAAGACTGAAGAACAAAAGACAAAGGGATATATGGGGTTTACTCCTACTCTAGAACCTTGGCCTGATGGTGTGGTGTTTGTGCATCAATATGGTGTAGGTAAAGCTTTTTCCAAAGCAATGGACAAAACATGGCGTCTGATGACGCTCAGTGTTGAAATGCTTGGTAAATTGGTTACGGGTGATGTGTCAGTTAAAAATTTGAGTGGTCCTATTGCGATTGCTCAAGGTGCGGGTATGAGTGCAAGTTTAGGTTTAGTGTATTTTTTAGGCTTTTTAGCGTTGATTAGCGTTAACTTGGGCATAATTAACCTTTTACCTCTGCCAGTACTTGATGGCGGGCACTTACTCTATTATTTTATAGAGCTTGTCAGTGGCCGCCCTGTACCTGAATCAGTACAAGAAGTGGGTTTTAAAATCGGTGGCGTTTTGCTACTGCTACTAATGAGCATCGCGATAGTAAATGATATTGCGCGTTTATAATTTTTATCGAACGATGTGACCATGCACAACACAAATATTGTGCATTTAGGAAGAATATTAATAAATGAAGTTTAAACAGTTAGTTGTTGCAGGATTAATGCTATCCATTTCTAGCTTCGCAAAAGCAGCGAATAGTGAATTTGTCGTTCAAGATATCAGAATCGAAGGTTTGCAGCGTGTTGCCTTAGGTGCTGCGTTAACTTATCTGCCTGTTACAGTTGGCGATGAGATGAATAGTTTTAGGATTTCGCAGCTTATTAGGTCTATGTATTCCTCAACCCATTTTGAAAAAATTCAAATATTTCGTGATGGGAATACGTTACTAATTAGAGTGACCGAAAGGCCTACCATCAGTAACATTGTGTTTGAAGACAATGATGATATTAAAGATGAGCAACTCCAAGAAAGTCTAAACGATGCTAACATTTTAGTAGGTGAGCCTTTAGATAAAACAGTATTGACCTCGATTGAGAATGGCTTAAAAGACTTCTTCTACAGCATAGGTAAGTACAACGCAGACGTGACGGCGATCATTACACCTCTTCCTAGAAATCGAGTTGATCTAAAGTTGTTATTCGAAGAAGGTGATTCAGCTAAAATTCAACAAATTAACATTGTCGGTAATGACACGTTTAATGATCCTGAATTGTTAGAACTCGTTGAATTAAAATTTGATACACCTTGGTGGGATTTTCTATCAGAAACCCGTTACCAGAAACAAACGTTAACTGGTGATATGGAAACTATTACCAGTCATTACAAAGACCGTGGTTATTTGCGTTTTAATATTGATTCCACTCAAGTATCTATGACACCCGATAAAACAGGTATTTACGTGACTTTAAACGTAGAAGAGGGTGAACAATATACTATTTCTGAAGTAGAGCTGATCGGTGATTTGTTGGGCTATGAAGATTATATCAAGCTTGTACTTCCGTTAACCTCTGGTGAGTTGTACAACCAAGCTGAGGTAACTTACACTGAAGAATTTATCAGTAAATACTTAGGTCGATATGGTTATGCTTATCCTACTGTCACCACCATTCCAGATATCAACGAGGAAGACAAAACGGTGAAATTAGTTTTGTCTGTGGACCCTGGTAAACGTATTTATGTTCGCCGCATCAATTTTGCAGGAAATAATGGTACTGCCGATGAGGTGCTTCGCCAATCAGTGTCTCAAATGGAAGGTTCTTGGTTATCCAATGCTTCGTTAGAGTCGTCGAAAAATAGCTTGTCTCGGTTAACATACATGGAAAACGTGGACTTTGAGACCGTTCGTCTACCCGGCGAAGAAGATAAAGTCGATGTGAATTTCACGGTTAAGGAACAACCCTCTGGCGCCTTTAACGCTGGTATAGGTTATGGGGACCGTACCAAGCTAAGTTTAAATGCTGGAATTCAGCAAGATAACTTTTTAGGTACAGGTAAACGTATTGCATTCAATATCAGTACGGTTTCTTATCAAAAAAGTGTGCAATTGTCTTATACAGACCCATATTTCACCATAGATGGTATCAGTTTAGGTGGATCAGTGTCTTATAGTGAGTTTGATGGTAGTTCAGCCAACCTCATTCAATACAACAGTAAACAGTTTTCGATAGGCAGTAATATTGGTTATCCTATTGACCAATTTAATCGAATAAATTTTGGATTAACTTACAGCACGGTGGAGCTATTCCAGAATCAACCTTTTGTGCAAACTACTCGCTTTAATAATCAATTTGTCGACCCTAATGACCCAGATTCAGCGATTAATTACGATAGTTTTTTGGCTTCAGTCGCTTGGTCCCGTACTACCCTTAACCGAGGCGTATTCCCTACCGCAGGGTCCTCACAACGTGCATCATTTGCTATTACCACGCCAAACTCAGATGTGAACTACTTTAAGACTGAGATTGATGGAAAATGGTATTTTCCATTGTCACGAAATCAGCGTTGGTCTTTTTTAGCGCGCTTGAAAATGGGTTACGGTAACGGTTATGGTGACGTAGGCGGAATTGACCAAATATTACCTTTCACGCAACACTTTACAGCAGGTGGTTCAGACTCACTCAGAGGCTTCGAAAACAATACAGTAGGACCTCGTGGATTGCAGACAACACCAGCAACAGTGGTCACTGATCCGAACGGTAAAGTGATTTTAGGTAATGATGCGAATGACAGCATCTCACTTTCTACTCGTTCATTGGGCGGTAATGCTATGATACTGGGCGGCGTTGAGTTAATTGTGCCCACTCCTTTTGTAGATGTCGATTTTGACAACTCTGTCCGCACTAGTTTATTTGTCGACGTAGGTAATGTGTGGGATACAGAGTTTGATTACGACGGTTATAAAACGTTAGATGTGAATAATTCATTCAATGATGATGGATTAATTGATTACAGTGATCCGACACTCTATAGAGCATCCGGTGGAGTTTCTGTACAATGGCTATCACCAATGGGGCCAATGGTGTTTAGTTTCTCAAAAGTAATACAAGAAAGAGAGGGTGATGATTCCAAATTCTTCACTTTTAATATTGGCCAGACATTTTAATTTCTGGTTGGCAAATCAACCATAGAGCAATAAGTAGGAGTTATTTTTGAAAAAGTTTACTAAAAGTTTAATTGCAGGTGCATTATTAACATCGGCTATAACTAGTTCAGCGGTGTATGCTGAACAAAAAATTGGTGCAGTGAATGTACAGGGGATTTTTCAAGCTATGCCTCAAGCGGCTAGTATTCAAGCGTCTATCGCGGCAGAATTTAAAGATAAAACTGAAGAAGTCAGTCGTCTAGAAAAAGATATTAAATATTATCTTGAAAAAAATCAGCGTGATGCTGCCACCATGAGTGCGAAGCAAAAAACTGAGCTTGAAGGTCAAATTATTTCTTTACGTGAAGAATACACCGCTAAAGCACAACCCTTACAGCAAGAAATCCAAAAGCGACTACAAGAAGAACAGAACAAATTATTAGGCTTAATTAAGCAAGGTATTGATGTTGTAGCGGCTAAAGAAAAATATGATGTAATTTTGAATTCTAATTCTGTGGCTTTTATTAACCCAGATAATGACATTTCTAAATTAGTATTAGATCAAGTTGGCAAAACCAACTAGACCGCTTTAGTGGTTCGAACGGAGGTATTTTGAGTCACGCAATTAGTTTGTTTCAATTAGCCCATAAAATAGGTGCTCAGTTGCACCTATCTGATGTTGATACTCAAGACACAATCATTAATGGTTTATCTACTTTAGTGAAAGCTGGCACAGGTCAGATTTCATTTTTGTCGAATAGCAAGTATCGAAGCCAACTTCAGGATACGAAGGCGCAAGCTGTTATTTTGCATCCAGACGAATTGTCCCATTGCAGTTGTTCCGCCCTTGTTATGAGGAACCCTTATGTAGGGTTTGCTAAGGCGGCACAATTGCTTGATACCACTCCTCAACCCGCGCATGAGATATCACCTCACGCTGTGATTAGCGGAAATGTTGAGGTGGGCAAAAACGTCAAAATTGGCGCAAATGCAGTTATTGAGGCTGGAGTAAAACTTGGAGACAATGTTGTCATTGGTCCAGGTTGTTTTGTGGGTAAAAATGCTCAGCTAGGTGCAAATACCAAATTATGGGCCAATGTGACTATTTATCATAACGTGATAATGGGTACTGATTGTCTGGTCCAAGCTAACACGGTCATCGGTAGTGATGGTTTTGGTTATGCTAACGACAATGGCCAATGGCTCAAAATACCTCAGCTCGGCAGTGTTGTTATCGGCAACGGAGTAGAAATTGGTGCTAGCACCACCATAGATAGAGGCGCGTTAGACAATACTATTTTGGCTGATGGCGTGATCATCGACAATCAATGCCAAATTGCACATAACGTTGAAATTGGTGAAAATACTGCAATGGCAGCATGTTCTGTGATTGCAGGTAGCACCGTTATTGGTAAAAACTGCAGTATGGCAGGTTTGGTTGGCATTAATGGTCACATTTCTATTTGTGACAATGTAATTTTTACGGGTATGAGTATGGTCACCAAAAGTATTTCAGAGCCTGGCGTTTATTCGTCTGGTATACCTGCTTCCGCCAACAGAGAATGGCGTAAAAACATGGTGGCATTAAGAAATATAACTAGCCTTAATCAACGTATAAAAGCATTAGAGAAAAGCCAGCAGCAGTAGTGATCTAGCTACCGACTGGTTAGTTTAGGAGAACACCTTTTGACTAAGAATGTAAACACTCTAGAAATAGAAGATATCATGACGTTGCTTCCCCATCGTTATCCTTTCTTGTTAGTAGATAGAGTGACAGATTATACTTTGAATGAGTCTATATCTGCTTATAAAAATATTACCTTTAATGAACCTTGTTTTACAGGGCATTTTCCGGGCAAACCTATTTTCCCAGGCGTTATGATCCTTGAAGCATTAGCTCAGGTTGCCGGTGTTCTAGGTTTTAAAACGTCGGGCAACTCTGATGATTTGTATCTTTATGCTGGTGTTGACAAGGCTCGCTTCAAAATACCTGTAGTACCAGGTGATCGTATGAACATGGAAGTAACATTAATTAAAGAGCGTCGAGGAATTTGGAAGTTTCACGGTATAGCTAGCGTTGATGGTAAAGTTGCATGTGAAGCCGAGTTTATGTGTGCCATGAGGAAGTTATAATAAGTGATACATTCTACTGCCATTATCCATCCCTCTGTCACATTAGGAAAAAATGTCTCAATTGGCGCATTTTGCCTGATTGACGCAGATGTTAGCATAGACGATGACACCGTGCTTGAGTCTCATGTGGTTGTTAAGGGTAAAACCAGCATAGGCAAAGGTAATCACATATACCAATTTGCATCTGTTGGCGAAGATTGTCAGGATAAAAAATATGCGGGCGAACCCACTGAGCTAATCATTGGTGATAATAATATCATCCGTGAGTCAGCAACAATACACCGAGGTACCATTCAAGATAAAGGTATTACCCAAATTGGTTCCAACAACTTACTTATGTGTTTTGTACACGTTGCCCATGATTGCGTTATTGGCGACAACAGTATACTTGCTACTGGTGCGACACTAGCGGGTCATGTACATATCGGTAATTGGGTGATTATGGGAGGTTTGACCGCTGCACACCAATTTTGTCATATTGGCGACCATAGTTTTATTGGTGGTGGAGCCATCATATTAGCTGACGTACCACCTTTTATTATGGTGGGCAACGATGGTGAGCCTCGGGGGATTAATTCTGAAGGATTAAAACGCCGTGGTTTTTCTAGCGAGACTATTACACAAATTAAACGTAGTTATAAAATATTGTACCGCCATAATAATAGAGCCAGTGAAGCGGTTGAAAAGCTGATGGAATTACCAGGCGGCACCCAAGAAGTGAAACTTTTGGCCGATTTTGTTAATCGCTCTTCTCGAGGCATTGTTCGCTAAATCATGAGCGAAAAAATACTTAAAGTAGGCATCGTGGCTGGTGAGGCATCAGGCGATATTCTAGCTGCTGGTCTTATTAAACAACTCAAAAAACACTATCCAAATGCTATATTTGAGGGTATTGCTGGGCCAAAAATGCTGGCTCAAGGCTGTCAAAGTTTATTTGATATGGAAGAGTTATCAGTCATGGGTTTGGTCGAGGTCTTATCGCGTATTCGAAGACTGTTGTTTGTTCGAAAGTCTATGTTAAATCACTTTCTCGCTAACCCACCAGACGTATTTATTGGTGTCGATGCTCCTGATTTCAATTTAGGACTAGAATTAAAGCTCAAAAAACAGGGTATTAAAACGGTTCAATATGTAAGCCCTACAGTATGGGCATGGCGCGAAAAGCGTATTTTTAAAATAGCTAAAGCTACCCACTTAGTCTTAAGTATTTTTCCTTTTGAAAAACAAGTGTATGACAAACATCAAATCCCTTGCGAGTTTGTTGGTCATACCATGGCTGATGATATTGCTATTAAACCAGATAAACAAAAAGCCCGTCATTCATTACAACTTCAAGAAAATACGACTGTTTTAGCTTTGTTGCCCGGCAGTAGAAAGCGCGAGGTCGACACATTATTGGATGTGTTTATTCAATCTTGTTTGTTAGTAAAGTCTGATATAGCTGAACTAAAAGTCTTAATTCCTGTGATTAATCGTCAGCGCAAAGATCAAGTTGATGAGTATATCCAGACACATAAGCCAGATCTTTGTATTCAAGTTGTAATAGGCCACGCCAGAGAAGCGATGATAGCTTCTGATGCAGTGTTATTGGCATCCGGTACAGCGACCTTAGAAGCCATGTTATGTAAGAAAAACATGGTCACAGCTTATAAACTTAATGGTTTAACTTATCAAATGATGAAGTGGTTATACAAAGCTAAATATTTTGCTTTACCCAATGTGTTAGCAGATGAAAAGTTAATACCTGAGTTGTTACAAGATAATGTGACCCCAGAGAATATCAGCAAATTATTATTACCGATGTTGACGACACAAAATGCTGAACAACTAGCCCTTGTTGCTAAATTTGAAACGTTACATGAATCACTTAAAAAAGATGCTGATGTGCAAGCGGCGTTAGCGGTGACTAATTTGATTGAGCAACAGCCATGATCCTATTAAAAGCATGAGCCAGTTAAAAGTATGAACCAATTAAAGCATGAATCAGTTAAAAGTATGAGCCAATTTATAGCTGGTGTTGATGAAGTGGGTAGAGGCCCTTTAGTTGGTGATGTAGTAACCGCGGCGGTTATCCTTGATCCACAACATAAAATTATTGGGTTGGCCGACTCAAAAAAATTATCTGAAAAAAAACGGGATAGTTTAGCGGCAGAAATAAAACAATACGCCTTAGCATGGTCAATAGGCCGTGCTAGCCCCCAAGAAATCGATGAGTTAAATATTTTACAAGCCACTATGCTTGCCATGACCAGAGCCGTACAGGGATTATCCATTCAGCCAACTCATGTGATGGTTGATGGTAACCGCTGTCCTAAATGGGATTATTCAAGCGAAGCGGTGGTGAAAGGTGACGGTTTAATTGCTGAAATATCAGCGGCTTCTATTATCGCAAAAGTAACGCGCGACAAAGAAATGTTAATCATGGATCAACAATACCCAGAGTATGGCTTTGCCAAACACAAAGGTTATCCCACGCCATTTCATCTGGCTAAGCTCGCTGAGCTTGGACCACTACCTCAATATCGCATGAGTTTTAAGCCGGTGCAGCAGTCTCTTGTTATGCGTGACGGTCAGTTAGCGGGCACTTAAATGACACAACAATTACACAAAACAATCACCAATTTTGTACATTTACGGGTGCATAGTGATTATTCCATGTTGGATGGGCTAAATAAGGTTAAACCTCTTATTGCTCATGTAAAAAAATTGGGTATGCCTGCGGTTGCTATTACAGACCAAATGAATATGTGCGGTTTGGTTAAGTTTTACAGTCAAGCCCATGACAACGGTATTAAGCCTATTGTTGGTGTGGATTTTTGGGTGCAAAGTGACGAGCTGGAAGGCAGCTTGTTTCGCCTGACCTTGTTAGCAATTGACAATAAAGGTTACAAAAACATCACGCTGTTAATATCCAAAGCGTATTTACGCGGCAGTATCAAAGACAGAGCAGTGATAGACAAATCTTGGTTAGTCGAGCACAACCAAGGCGTGATCATATTATCAGGTGGTAAAGCCGGTGATTTAGGCTTGTTACTAGCGAAGGGCAACACGGATATTGCCAATCAAGCCACACAGTTTTATCAGCAATATTTCCCTAACCGTTTTTATCTTGAACTGACTCGAACGGCTAGGGCTGGCGAAGAAGATTATATTCATCAAGCGGTAGATTGGGCGCAACAATTCGACTTGCCCGTTGTTGCAACAAACGAAGTCTGTTTTGTGGACAGAGAACACTTTGAAGCCCATGAAATTCGTGTGGCTATCCACGATGGTTATACATTAATCGATCCTCGCAGGCCCAAAGAATATAGCGAACAGCAATATTTTCGTACGGCTGAGGAAATGGTGGCGTTATTTTCTGACATACCAGAAGCCATTCAAAATACTGTGGAAATTGCGAAACGTTGTAATGTTACTGTACAGCTTGGTACCTACTTTTTGCCAGACTTTCCCACTGAAGGCATGGATATCAAAGACTTTTTGGTCAAGGTATCTAAGGAAGGCCTAGAAAGACGTCTAGCGTTTTTGTTCCCTGATGAGCAAGTCCGTATAGAAAAACGTCCTGAGTATGATGAACGCTTAGACATTGAGCTTGTGGTCATTAATCAAATGGGTTTTCCAGGTTATTTCTTGATTGTTATGGAGTTTATTCAGTGGAGTAAGGATAACAATATCCCTGTTGGTCCCGGTCGTGGTTCAGGTGCTGGGTCATTGGTGGCCTACGCCTTAGATATTACAGATCTTGATCCGCTTGAATACGATTTATTATTCGAACGATTCTTGAATCCTGAACGGGTATCCATGCCAGATTTCGATGTCGATTTTTGTATGGACAGACGTGATGAAGTGATTGACCACGTTGCAGAAATGTATGGCCGCGATGCCGTATCTCAGATCATCACTTTTGGTACTATGGCGGCAAAGGCGGTGGTCCGAGATGTGGGTCGAGTATTAGGTCATCCATATGGTTTTGTCGACCGTATCTCCAAACTTATTCCCCCCACTCCGGGCATGACGCTAGAAAAAGCCTTTCTTGAAGAACCTCGCTTACCCGAGTTATACAATCAAGACGAAGACGTCAAAGAACTGATCGACAAGTGTCGTATTCTAGAAGGTGTGACTCGTAACGCCGGTAAACATGCAGGTGGTGTGGTAATTGCACCCACACTGATAACTGACTTTGCTCCAATTTACTGTGATGATGAGGGCAAAAATCCCGTTACTCAGTTCGATAAAAACGACGTTGAGACCGCAGGGTTAGTTAAGTTTGATTTCTTGGGGCTTCGAACACTGACCATTATTCAGTGGGCGACGGATATGATAAAAGAGGGCAAAGGCATCGATGTTGATATCAGCGCTATCCCTCTGGTTGATGCAAAATGTTTTAGGGTCCTGCAAAATGCTGAGACCACTGCGGTATTCCAGCTTGAATCCCGTGGTATGAAAGAGTTGATTAAACGCCTCAAACCAGACTCTTTTGAAGATATTATCGCCTTGGTAGCCCTCTTCAGGCCGGGTCCTTTACAATCAGGCATGGTAGATAATTTTATTGACCGTAAACATGGTCGTGAAGAAGTGTCTTATCCTGATGCAGAATATCAACACGAATGTCTCAGAGAAATTCTACAGCCGACTTACGGTATTATCTTGTATCAAGAGCAGGTCATGCAGATTGCTCAGGTCATGTCGGGTTATAGCCTGGGTGGCGCAGATTTATTACGCCGTGCTATGGGTAAGAAAAATCTAGAAGAAATGGAAAAACAGCGCGAATCGTTCGAGACTGGGGCTAAAGAAAACGGCATTGATCCCACTCTTGCTATCAAAATTTTTGACTTAGTAGAAAAGTTTGCTGGATACGGTTTTAACAAGTCGCACTCTGCCGCTTACGCGTTAGTATCTTATCAAACGTTATGGCTCAAAACTCATTACCCCGCTGAGTTTATGGCTGCTGTTATGTCCGCAGATATGGACAACTCAGACAAGATTGTGACCTTGGTTGATGATTGTAACCGCATGGGACTGACTATTTTACCTCCTGATGTGAACGCTGGTAGCCATAAGTTTACTGTCGATAAAAAAGGGCGCATTGTGTATGGTATCGGTGCAATCAAAGGTGTGGGTGAAGGCCCAATTGGGGCTATTATTGAAGCACGGGAAGAGACCGGGAAGTTCAGTGACTTATTTGATTTTTGTGCCAAAATCGACCTGAAACGCATTAATAAGCGGATCTTAGAAAAATTAGTTTTTGCAGGTGCTTTAGATAATTTAGGACCGCATCGTGCGTCTATCATGTCTTCCTTACCTGACGCTTTGGCAGCAGCAGGTCAACATGCTAAGAATAAAACATCGGGGCAATCAGACATGTTTGGTTTGCTGACCAATGAACCTGAGCAAGTAAAACAAGCCTTTGCTGACGTTCCCCCTTGGCCAGATAAAGTGTGGTTAGACGGTGAAAAAACTACCTTAGGGCTTTATCTTACTGGACACCCCATTAATCAGTACCTGAATGAAATTAAACATTATGCACCTTGTCGTTTAGTTGACCTTAAGCCAACTAATAGAGACCAAACCTCTTTTGCTGTGGGTCTGGTGTTAGGCGTCAGAGTGATGACCAATAAACGCGGCCGTCGTTGGGCGTTAGTAACATTAGATGATAAAAGTGCCAGAGTAGATGTACGATTTTTCCCCGATATGCTCGAACAGTACGAAGAATTATTGCAAGAAGACAAAATATTGGTAATAAGTGGACAGGTCAGCTTTGATGAATTCTCTGGTGGCAATACAATGTCTGCTCGTGATGTTATGGACTTAGTACAAGCTCGTGAGAAAAATGCCAAAAGTCTGCAAGTACGCTTGGAGTCTAGCTGGTGTAATCCTGCAACTGTGGCTAAAATACAAACGATTTTGCAACCACATCAAGGTGGAAGTTGTCCGGTCCAGATACATTATGTGCATCCAGATGTGAAAGTAAATTTAACCTTGGGCGCGCAATGGTACGTTACACCCCAAGATGAGTTACTATATGACTTACAACAGTTATTGGGTAAACCTCAAGTTGACTTAGAGTTTCATTAACTTGTTTATAAAAACGAATTAGCAAAAAACTGCAAACAATTATTATTAGGTGTTCAATGAGTGTAAATTTTTTAGAGTTCGAAAAGCCTATCGCTGAATTAGAAGCGAAGATTGAAGAGTTGAGACTAGTCAATCAAGGTGGTGAATTTGATCTCAATATCGAAGAAGAGATTACCAAACTTCGAGAAAAAAGTGCCGAATTAAGTCGGAAAATTTTTGCAGACTTAGGCGCATGGCAAATTTGTCAATTAGCTCGCCATCCAATGCGTCCATATACCTACGATTATGTGGAACGTATATTTACCGATTTTGATGAACTTTCTGGTGACCGAGCATTTGCAGATGACAAAGCCATAGTTGGTGGTTTAGCTAACATTGATCAGCAACCAGTAATGATCATTGGTCATCAAAAGGGCCGCGATACTAAAGAAAAAATAAAACGTAATTTTGGTATGCCTAAACCTGAAGGTTATCGAAAAGCATTACGTCTGATGGAAATGGCTGAACGTTTTAATATCCCTATTATCACTTTTATTGATACCCCAGGCGCATATCCAGGAGTGGGTGCAGAAGAGCGTGGTCAAAGTGAAGCTATCGCTCGCAACCTAAAAGTTATGTCTGGCTTGAAAGTGCCTATCATATGTTCTGTCATTGGCGAAGGTGGTTCAGGTGGTGCATTAGCTATCGGGGTAGGTGATAGAGTTAATATGCTGCAATACAGCACCTACTCAGTTATTTCACCAGAAGGTTGTGCTTCTATTTTGTGGAAAAGTGCTGAAAAAGCGCCACAAGCTGCCGAAGCCATGGGTGTCAGTGCGAGCCAAATCAAAGAGTTAGGATTGATCAATCAAATTGTGAACGAACCATTAGGTGGCGCTCACAGAGATCATGACAGCATGGCTGCTAATTTAAAAGCCACGCTTAAACAGCAATTGGCTCAGCTTTCCAGTTTATCTACCGAAGAATTGTTAGCTCAACGTTACACACGATTGATGTCTTTCGGTTATTGTTAAATAATCAAAACTGGTTATATATATTGATAAGTAAATATATATAAATTGTATAGAGCCATCTTAAAAGATGGCTTTTTTGTTATTGGGAGTCGTGAAACATCATGTTAGTTTTGAGTGCACTCAAACAACAATTAAGCTGTGAGCCACTTTCGTCGGCTGGCCATGTTGTTGTTGCTTATAGTGGTGGTGTCGACTCCCATGTTTTATTGCACGCTATTCACAATTT
Organism: Flavobacteriales bacterium; assembly: GCA_051276225.1. GTDB lineage: Bacteria > Pseudomonadota > Gammaproteobacteria > Enterobacterales > Alteromonadaceae > Paraglaciecola. The sequence continues at coordinate 2,999 of JBNMPD010000057.1, read as the reverse complement.
AAAGCAACAAGGCCATTTCAATTTTTGTCTTAGTGCTATTCATATTCATCATGGTCTAAGCCAACATGCAGATCACTGGCAAACACATTGTCAGCATGTCTGTGCCACCTTAGATATTGAATTTCAAACCGCTAATGTGAATGTACAAAGTGGTCCAAGACAAAGTCTTGAAGCACAAGCTAGAGAAGCACGTTACAACAAGTTAGTTGAATTAGCGCCGGCTAATAGTCAAGTGTTACTAGGACAACATCAAGATGACCAACTTGAAACATTTTTATTGCAGTTAAAACGAGGTGCTGGGCCTAAAGGTCTGTCCGCCATGAATCGTGCTTGGGCTTCAGACTATCCATCACAACCAGACAAACAAGTAGGGTTTTATAGGCCGCTTTTAGATATCAGACAGCAAGCTATTTTAGACTATGCACAACAACATAATTTGAAATGGTGTGAAGACGAGTCGAATCAAAATACTTATTTTGAGCGCAATTTCTTACGTCATGATGTGCTACCCATTTTACAAAATCGATGGCCTGAAATTTCGCGTTCTGTGGCTCGAAGTGCAGCATTATGTGCCGAGCAACAAGGTTTGTTGGATGAAATTTGTGATAATAAGCTCAAATCTATACAAGCTTCTGCTAACAGTCTTCATCTGTCCGCTCTGCAACTGTTAAGTCAATCATGGTTACATCAGTTGGTGCGTTATTGGTTGTCAGAACTTGGTATTCAAAGCCCTTCTTTGGCGGTGTTAAATCAACTCAAGCCAGAAGTACTTGATGCTACTGAAGACGCAACACCGATTTTGCAATGGAATGGTTGGCAGTTTAGGCGTTTCAATCAGATGCTTTTTGTGATTGCCGTTAAGCCACTGATTGATAAACAAGTATTGACTTGGAATGGAGGATCACAAATAGACCTTCCCTCAGATATGGGCACGTTCTATTTCAGGCCATGCTCTGAACCAAATGCCAATAGTCTAGTACTCGACCCAAAAGCGGGTGACATCAATATTCAATTTGGTGGTTACTCACAGCGTTTTACCCCAAAAGGGGCAGCGCACAGCAAGCCATTAAAACAATGGTTTAAGCAATGGCAGATACCACCTTGGGTACGTAACCAAATAGTATTGTTGAAACAAAATGAGCAGTTGCTAGGGATTTTAATGCACTCAAAGTGGTTACCATCACAACACTATATTCCAGCCACTGGAGAGGTTGTAGCCATCGAATTTATTAGTCCTTCTCAGAAGGGAAATGCTAATCATATTAATGGTGGGACAGGGTAATTTGAGAAATAGCATGGTATTTCATATTTTTTAGCTCTGGCTACAAAACAACAATGCTACTGTTCTAATCCTTGTTTATAGGTGACTAACTCATTGTGACCTAGTCACTATAAATGCTGGGTTATTTTAAGCTATAAACCTCTACAAGATCATTAGACCTTCAGCATTGAAGGCTATAAGTAGTACAGCCCATATTTACCCCTGCCGCTTAGCTGCTTTCAACAAGGGAGTTAAACCCACTCAGCCTAACCTATTATAGATAACAGGATTGATGATAACACTCCTTAAAGTAAGCAGGTATAGACAATATTAAACCGTTGACATCACTAAGTACTGATAGGGATATATGCGACTCACTCAACTTAAATGGTAGGTTTGGGCAATGCCAAATCATTAGATTACAATCAGCTAATGACTATAGATTGCAAGGTTTTCTTCATAAACTGTCAGCATTCTTTACAACCCATTATAGTGATTATTTTTATTCCTTGATGAATAAATTATTGTAAATAGGAATACCACCATGAGGGCTTTTTGATTCTAAGTGAATGATCACCTCGTTAGTTTTATAGAAGATGACTATAGCTGTTGCTCAATGGAATCAGTGTCCTCAGCTTTATAAGGTAATGGGCTAACATTGATAAATCTACACATTATCAGATATTTTGTTGCACTTTGTATTAAAAAATCCTTTTATTAACATACTCGTTTATAGTGTATTTGTACAAAAACCAACCTTTTTTTTATTGCAAATGTGTCGCATTTATTTACACTTATTTAATAATAAATATTTGACAAATTATAACCTATTGAATTAAATAAGTATTAAATGTAGGCATGCTATATGCTTCTTTTTCAGTATGGTGTAATGCTAGTACAACTGCAACTCACCAACGTTTTATTTCACCTAGCTATTTATCACTAACATTTTTAAATTTCTAGGTGATTTGTTGACGTTAATCGCAGACAACAGGCAAAAATGCCTGTTACTCGTTAATTCAAGAATAAAACCATTTGGAATAAAAATAATTATGAAAAATTTAAAAACATATTCAAAAAAATTATTGTTACCTGTAATAATTAGTATTTTCACAACTGGTGTTGTAAATGCCGCCAATCAAGTCGACCTAGGTGCCGCTGGTAGTTTCACTATTTTAAGCAAAACTGGTATTACCAATGTTTACAAATCTGCAATTACTGGTGATGTTGGAACCAGCCCTATTACTGGTGCTGCTTTACTGCTCACTTGTGGGGAAGTAACAGGAGATGTTTATACTGTCAATGCTTCCGGTCCTCAGCCTTGTGTTAAGACTAACCCTAATCACCTGCTTGATGCTGTGAGCGCCATGGGTTTTGCCTACGACGATGCTGCAGGGCGTGATGTTGATGCTATTGCAGAACTCGGTGCAGGTGATATTAGCGGAAAAGAACTTGAGCCTGGACTTTACAAATGGTCTACGAGTCTTGCGATCAATTCAGATATCACCTTGTTAGGAAATAATAATACAGATGATGTCTGGATTTTTCAGATAGCCGGTAAACTGGATCAAGCTAACGCTACTAAGGTGATTTTGGCAGGTGGTGCCAAGACTAAAAATATTATCTGGCAAGTGGCCGATGCAGTAACAATTGGAACGGGTGCACATTTTGAAGGCACCATACTTGGTAAAACATTGATTGCCGTAAACACTGGGGCGTCGGTTAATGGCAGATTACT
>JBNMPD010000056.1:0-16469 GCA_051276225.1 Flavobacteriales bacterium | reverse complement strand
TAATCCAATGAACCCTGTTGGCACTGTGCTCACGTCACAAGAGTTACAACGTATCGCTGATATTTGTATTAGTAATAATGTGATGTTGTGTTCTGACGAAATTCATTGCGACATTATTTTAGATGAGAATGCTAAACATATCCCAGCAGGTAAATTAGCAGGCTTTAAAGGCCAAGCCATTACGCTTATGGCTGCAAGTAAAACCTTCAATGTGGCAGGCTTAGGTACGTCTTTTGCGATTATTGAAGACTCTGTTGTTAGGCACAAGTTTAACGTTGCAGCTAAAGGTATGGTGCCATGGGTGACTGTTTTAGGCTTAACTGCCACACAAGCTGCTTTTACTCAGTGTGATGATTGGCATCAGGATTTTTTAAGCTATCTACGTGGAAACAGAGACTATTTGGTAACTGAAATTGCTAAAATCAGTGGATTGAAATTACTTGCCCCTCAAGCAACATTCTTAGCTTGGATCGATGCAAGTGGTTTAGGAGTTGAAAATCCTCAAAAATACTTTGAGGATTTAGGTGTTGGTCCATCTCCTGGTGCAGATTTTGGCGACAAAAGTTGCGTGCGTATCAACTTCGGTTGCCCGCGCTCTGAATTAGAGCGCGCCATTGAATTAATTAAAGCAGGATGCCTTAATCTTAAAAACTAACTTTAGCACCTAGTACAAACGAGCGAGCAGGTAAGGGTGCATCATCTTTTAGAAATGAGCTGTGCACTCTTGCTAATTCGTTGGTTAGGTTATTAGCTTTCAGATAAAACTTCATGTCGGTGTCATCTAGGCTTAAGTAATAATTAAAAGCGGCAGAAACTAATGTATAACCATCGGTTTGTGTCTCAAAGTCAGCAATCTTATCCTGCTTTGAATAATATGTAGCGCCGAGTTCTGCATGCCAATTACCTTGTTCCCAATGAAACTCTGTTCCAAAACGCATTGAGGGTATTCTAGGTAAATTAGTATTTTCAACATTACTATTAGTCAATTTTGCTCGAATAAAGTCGGTAAAGGCACTAACGCGTAGGTTATCATTTAGATGCCAATCAACCTCTGCTTCAAAGCCATAAAGCTTGGCGTCTTGCTGATTAAATACATATACAGGCAAACCTTCCTCTTCATGTTCTTCGTCATCATGCCCTTCGGCTTCTAGTTCTTCGCCTGCGTGTTCTTCTTCGTTCTCATGAAACTCTAATCCAGTATTTTGCTGGAATAAGTAGTTATCAATTTGGTTATAAAAAACACTAAAGTTGGCATGTAAATGTTCAGTTTGCACCCGATAGGTTAAATCCAAATTATTAGATACTTCCTTCTTGGTCTCCTGATTGGACTGTAAAAGAGTAAATTCCAAATCATCAGGATCACTGTCATCTATTACCAGATCAAAACCAGCACCTACCTCGAAGGTCGATGTGCTTATATGGATACCATTTGAAAAAATTTCAGCTGATGAAGGCGCGCGTTCAGAGTGTGCATAATTAACTGCGAAAGATTGGTCTTCATCCACTTGATATACAAAGCCTGCTGAAAGGCTATTTGCTGTATAACTCACATCGTCAAAATTAGCATTGACCTCGCTATTAGTGAAAAAAGCATTGTCAGGTTTGTGAGAAACATGTTCGAGCCTAGCACCTAACTGCCATAAAAAGTTGCCAATAGTTTTTTCTTCAAGCACAAATAAGGCGTTACTTATGCTTTCGGTTGAGGGAGTGAAGGCTTCTTCACCAACAGCAGAAAAGTCAGAGTTTTTGTAATGTAAACCCACTACACCTTGCCAACCACTTACGGCGGCATGTTTTGCCCATAAGCGCGATTCAAGAGAGTCATTTTTAAAAGTGGTACCTACTTCGCCTCCTTCAATTTCACTATGTTGATACTCTGTATATGCGTTATGCCAATGTGCTTCTGTGAACCAACCAGATAGATTTTTCCAGTCGACAACCGATTGAAAGCGATCTTGTTTCATACGTGCAAAGACGGCTTCTTCGTCTTCCATCTCTTCGTCATGTTCTTCTTCTTCATGTCCTTCTTCGTCGTCATGGCCTTCTTCCTCATGCTCATCATGAGCATGGCCTGGTATGCCATAATCTGTTTCTAACCTGCCGTAAGCCAGTGATAAAGTGACATCGTCACCAACCCAACCTGCGCCTAAAGTAAAACCTTGAGAATCTATGTCTGAATTTTCTAAGGTATCTATTATGTCACCGTCTTCGAGGGTGAACTCAGGGATATCATAGTCATCTGATTTTCGGCTAAAAGCATCTAAGTGCCATGCGAATTTGCCTTGTCCGCCATTGATGTCTGTGGATACCGTGCGTGCGTTTGACACTGTGTCATGTAAAGCGCTGACTCTTCCACTTAGTCCTTCTTGACGCGTTTTAGGTAAACGATTATCCACCACATTTACTACACCACCAATTGCCCCACTGCCGTACAATAAAGTTGATGGGCCACGTAATACTTCTATTTGAGTTGCCGTAGAAGCTTCTGTGGTAGCAATATGGTCAGGACCCACGCGTGATGCATCTGAGCTATCCATTCCGTTTTGTAATACTTTCACTCTTGGTCCATCTAAACCACGAATAATTGGACTGCTTGCTACAGGTCCAAAGTAAGTACTATTCACTCCTGGTACTGATTTAAGGGTTTCCCCTAATGTAGCGCTTTGATTTTTTTCTAATTCTTCACCACTTAAAATAGAAACCGGTGTGGAAGACTGTAAAACAGAACGACCAAGTGGAGAGGCCGTGATAATCAGTTTTTCAATATCACTTTCATCTTTTTGAATGGGTTTGTCTTCTGACAAAGCGGGACGGCTAGCAATAACGGCCAGTATTAGTAAGGTAATTTTTGATAGATTAAAAGGCATAAGACACTAGAAAATAACTGATAAGGTGATGTTATACTATAACATTTCAGCATCAGTGCAATCACTTTTTGAAAAAATTGTCTCAACTGTTAATCTACCGTTATGTCGTACAGATAAATATGTCTTAGTCGCAACAAGGCAAAAGGTTAGTAATTTAGGTTATGCAAAAATTTGAATCACCCGCTCACACATCACTTCATTCATTATGTGAAACCGAAGAATTAGTAGACATATTACATCCCTATGCCTTCATTCAAGGTGTTGTATTCGCAGTCGCTGCAGCACCCGAAATACCTATGCCCGAAAAATGGTTACCTTGGGCGATCAAGGCTAGCAATCAACTGACTAGCAATGAACAAGCAGATAGTCTCACCGATATCTTGATGAAAATATTGCAAGTACAGCTAAAAAGTATGAGTGAAGAAAAAATACACTTGCCGATTGGCATTACATTTAATCAGGATGTTCAAGGACAAAGCTCAGTTGCACTCTGGTGCCAAGGTATGTTGTTTGGGCATAGTCAGCTCGAGTCAGTCTGGCAAGATGCTTGGAATAAAATGCAAGTGACTCATAGCGCGCAGATGCAGCCACTTCAAAAAGATTTAAGCCATTGTTTATATATGTTCTCTACCTTTGCAGATATTCCGTTGGCGATTAAGCAGGCTGAAAATAGAGGTAACGATCAGTTACTTAATATATTACCAAAAATATTTTTGTCTTTCCCTCAGACCCTAAATACCTATGTAGGATTATCTGGTAGATTGGTAGAATTTTTACCTAATCAGTTTGAAACTTTCGAGCAGAAATAAACAGTTATAAGCGAAAGAGTATTCGCCACAGGGAAAAAGAGGACACAGAGAAAAGAAAAATAATTTTTTAAAAGTACGTTCCCCTTTGTTGCAAAACGGTTAGCCCCAGAGGCTTTGTGCACCGAAATCTGTGCACGTCACCCGGTGATTTCTGTGGTGAAAAAAATTATGGCCGTTGTTTTCTAATCGCTAAGCTACCGCTGTATAGATTGTTATTTTTTAGCTTTTGTTTTTAATTCAAAATCAAATTCTTGGGCTGAAATCACTAAACCTTCTCCATTTTCGCTAGGGAAAACAGCAATTGCTACGTCGTCGTCTTCTAACCCTTGTGTCCAGCGGCTATGCCATGTTTTTAAATCAATCGCTTTGGCTTTGCATTCAGACCAATCGTCTGTGGCCCAAGCTTGGGCAAAGGCTTCACTTGGCCATACGGGTGTGCAATCTTCATCTTCGGTATTGAGCATCACGCAGCCGTCTTGGTCTGTCAGTATCCATAGTTGCTTGTTTGAGACCGATTCTTTTACTAGATAAGCGAGACGTTGTTCTGGCGTAAATTGATTAATGTTGTTGATAATATCTGTATTCTGAGTGTCTGACATTGGTGATCCAAAATAGTATAACTTCTTTGCTGACTTGAAGGATAATGGAAAGCTTTCAATTAATCTTTTTTTGATCACTCTAGTTATTAATCTGACTGCTAAGTATATGATAAGGTATAATTTTATTTTATTATTATAGGATGAATATTTATGGCGTCAGAAGAAATGAGCCAAGAACAATTATCTGAATGGGTCAGACAGCAATTTCAAAAAGCAAACAAATATTTAGCAGAAAAGGGTGTGCTGCTCGACACTGTTTCTACAGAAGAAAGTCGATATTTAGCTCCATACATAGCGGTTTGGAAAATTAAGGCAACAGATGGAAAGCTTTTTTGGGTGATCAGCGGCGATGTGCCTGCTGACTTTATGCCTTACGAGTTAGAAAAAACGGCGAGGGACACGCTCAGGGCATTTTCAATGCGCTGGCAGTTAAAGGCTGAAAACATTCTACAAAGTGGTCTGAATGATCAAATTCAAAAGGATTTTGCACAACTTTTGATAATAAAAGCTGAAAATATATATGAGCTTTTTGCTAACGATAAAATTTGGCAGTAAATTGATATCGTGCTAAAAAAATATCAATTTGATAGTAAGTCTCTTGATATAGCTTTACCTCAAGAGACTGTTTTGTTATCTAATTCTCAACCATAAATGGAATATTTGCATTACCTACTTTGTTATCTCCACCATGAGCGTAATTGAATAAGCGATATTCACCCACTTCACTTGGTGCATTAAACGTCATTTCAACATACTCGGGTCGAAAGTCAGATTTGATTACTTTTAATCCCAATATTGCTGGTTTTGCTTCAAAGTGACCTCCTTGACTGCGTGTTTCCACCTCTCTCATCAAGACCCATTCATGAGTCAATAAATCACCTTCGAGGTCAGTGACTTGGACTTTGACCGTGGCGGTTTGACCAGACTTTAATCGAATATTTTCAATTGCTTGTGTATTATTGATAGAAATAGCTTCTGATAGAGGGGCACGATTAATTGGATATTGCCCTGTCCACATGCGGGTGAGTTCATCAATATTTGCTGTTTGTTCACCAGACTCATTAAACATACCGTACCAAGTCGGTGTGCGTTCTTGTTTCTGACCCCAGAAAAATGCAAATGAACCAATGATTTTGCCTGTTTTATCATCAAGAATAATTTCTTGCATGCGTTTTGCCATGCCTGAAGCTTTGACTGCACTGGGTTCTTCAATTTCCCGACCCCACTCGGTAGTGGGCAATTCCCAGTGCCCTAAAGGTCCAAACTCGGTCACCATGTAAGGTTTGTCTACATTACTTTGGGTAATGCTGTCAGGTAATGTGACTAAACCTCCATAGCTTTGCACAGATAAAATATCGATATTGGGTGCATATTTTAGAACCTGCGCAATATCTTTAGGGTTAGCACCTGCGAGACTAAAAGTGGCAGGATGGTTGGGGTCACTCTTATGAATGTAGTCGATGATGTCACCCATAGCGGCATATACCTTGGGGTTGACCTCTTTTAACTTTTCTTTTTCGTCAAATAATAAATTAGGTTCATTGTTAATTACCCAAAGTAGTACGTTAGGATGATGTTTATATTTTTCGATGACATTGGTAACACGTTTAAACTGCTGGGCTACTGCTTCTTTGTCGTTGTAATCAAAACCTAATAACTCTTTACCTGTTGGTATTCCAACTGCAATCATCAGCCCCAGCTTTTCAGCCATGGCTAATTCTTGCTCGATATGAGTTAATTCCCAAGTTCTAAAGGTATTACCTCCCGCCTCTTTTAAGGCCACGATATCTTCATCGTTCGTATAGCCCAAGCCGACTCCCCTTACTTCATAAGGTTGGCCATTGATGGTAAGAGAATATTGATTGTTTTGTTTGACTACTTTAACTACTGACGGGGTTTGAGTTGAATTTGTAAAAGGCATGAGTAAGCTGCTTAGGGTTAACTATAATGGGTGGAGTAAACGTGAGTGCATAAAAACACTAGCTTCATATTGTATCTACAAACAACAAAATTGTATTCTTTGTCTTAAGCTTTGCGTATATAAACAAGGTATAAATCGGCCAATAGGGCCATTATTAGGATTAAGCGGATGCAAAAAATAGTTTTTTGGAATGGTAATAAGTCTCCAGCAAGGCAGAATTACGAAACAGCTTTACTTCAAGCATGTTTAAAAGCAACAGATCATCAATATGGTTCAGTACAGATCCGAGTTGATAACACTGATTATCCGATTGCCGAAGATGAAGCCAATATCTTTGCTAGCGGTGCAGACATTCTGGTAACCGTAGCCGGAAATGTAAAATTTAAAGATAAACAAAAACTGGTTATTTCTCAACCACTTACCAAGGGGTTATTAGGTTACCGATTACTTTTGGTCAGAGACGAATCCTTAACAACATTTGCTCAGATTAATTCACCACAACAGCTTCAAGCGTTATCTATTGGCATACCTGATACGTGGGCAGATGCTGCGCTCTTCAGGCATAACCAATATAAGGTCATCGAACACGGAACCTTAGACGATGTATTTTTATTATTAAAAAAAGGTATTTTTGACTATGTAGCGTTGGGTGTGAATGAAATAGAAGAGATATTTGAGCATCGTATTGCACCTCTAGGTGGAATAAGCATCGAGCCATCTCTGATGCTCTATTATGCTTTTCCTTTAGTATTTTATGTTAATCCTCGCAATAATATTTTGGCCGATCGAATAGACAAGGGGCTGAAATTGATAATCGCTAATGGTGAACATGACATGCTGTTTGGTGATTATCACGGTGATGTTGCTCAGCGACTAAATTTGCAAAATAGAAATACGTTCACTTTGATAAATCCAATGTTGCCACCCGAGATGGAAAACTTTTCGGAAAATTTACTGGGTTAGTTCAGGTATAACGTTCATTCAAAAAAATTATCAGTTTGAACCCTGTAATACTGAATTAAATCGTACTGCTAGGTTCTGATCAAAACGTTGAAGGTTGATGGGGCCGCAAGTGGTTCCACTTAGATATGGGAAGTGTCAATACCCCTTGGCAAAATCTAGAAGGTTATGCAGTGTTTGCCCCTTGATAAATCTATTATAATTATCACTAAATAAAGGGAAAATATCTCTAGGCAATGATTCTGCCGCAGTGTGTTGGGTAACATAGAGATTGCCTAATTGCCAATATGCATGATTTTCAGGCAATGGTTCTTGTTCAAATACATCTAAGACGGCTGCTTGTAGTGCTTTGTTTTGTAGCGCATTGATTAAATCGGTATCGATTATTGTTGTACCTCTGCCTGCATTGATTAATACACAGTGTTCTGGCAAATAAGACAAGAAATTTTGGTCGATTAGCCCAGTAGTGGCTCTACTTTGAGGTAATAGACACACCAGGTAATCTAGTTTTGTGGCAAAGCTTTGTTCGTCATGACAAGTGTAATATTGATCAATAAACTCGCAGTCGTTACTTGTTCTGGTATAACCTCGTGTCTTCATTGAAAAGTGTTTAGCCATCTTGGCAACAGCCTGTCCTATATCGCCTACACCCATTATTCCTAGTGTTTTACCAGCCAATGATTGATAAGTCGGAGCAGCCCATTTTTTGTTTTTCTGCGCTTGGTTGAATCCAGTCAAATTACGTGAAAAGTATAAAAGGTAAGCAAATACATATTCTTGCATGGCTTGCTGAAACACACCTTTGACTCCACAAAGTTGGTAATCAGTTTTATCCAAGGCAAAAAGTGCAGTGTTGCCAGCCCAAGTCGATTGTAACCATTTTAATTGTGTACATTGGCTCACAACTTGTGCTGTCAAATCGGGATCACCAAATAATATGTGTATTTGTGAATAATCAAAGGGCTTGGTTATTTTATTATCTACCAATATTAGCTGCAAACGTGGCAACTGTGCTTGGTCAATAAGTGTCTGGTATAGGATGGAATCACGACTCAAAATGGCGACGTTATACATAGCTTAAATACAATTCAGTTTAATTATTATTTAATAATTATAAGGAATTATATGTGTTTATTTCATGTTTATTAAAAATTAAATTCGGACTGCTCTTGGCTATAACAAATTTATCATCCAATAAGTCAGTAAAGTAAGTACCACTAATGTAGCTGGGCCTAATATAGTTGAGCGGGCAAAACTAAAGAAAAATGGCACATAAGCTTTCACAATCGCTGAACAAACCGACGAACAATTAGCCCGCTTTTGAATCAATAAAGTGAGTTGCGACAGTTTTTTGCGCTTTTTTGATGCTATTGAATCGGTCTTTAGTTATCAATTAAGCATCGGACAGCCTAATACGCTTGTTTTAAGTCCGGCATCAACATTTCACAGTGAGCTCGCTGAAACGGCGCAAGCCAAGAGTGGTATCTATCTGACAACCATGTTTACAGCGATGGGAGCTGATAATGAGTGAGAATTAATTGCGCACTTTATCAATAGCGTTAAGTTACATTTAGACCCTGTTATTCTGAGTTTTCGCGAGTAATTTATGCCTGTACCTAAAATCGACGACTTATATTTGCAAGCTTGTTTGCGAGTGAGCAAACAACATTTCTCGAGTGGTAGTTTTATCAGTGACATGTCCTCTTAATTGCTGTTAACAGTGCGATGACTTAGGTAACCAAAAAGTATGAGGCTGATAGACTGGTGTTGCATAAAACAGCAATATGAACAGAGTATTTATTGAGACTGGGATCAGCGTTATATTAATTTATATCATAAAAAAGGGCACCATTAGGCACCCTCCTTTTTGTTATACTCACCGATAGAGTAATAATTATTTTGTAGCAGCAACTTTAACTGTTGGCTTAGATGATAGCTTGGCGACGGCAGCAGTTAATAGGTCAATTTTAGCGTTTAATGCTTCGATTTTTTCATCAGCATCAGTTGGGTTCAAACTAAATTTAGAGCGAAGTACTTCAACACGTTTGTTTAGGTCAGCTTTAGCAGAGATTTTTGTTTGCACCTCAGCAAACTTGCTTTTACCTTCAGTTTCAAGCTTCTCGCCTCTAGCTACTAGGTCAGTAAACATTTTGTTTGATTCAGTGGTTAAAGATTCAAAACGGTTTTTAGAACTTTCAAAACTTTTGCCGTAAGCGCCAATACCCGCTAAAAAAACTTTACGAGTCATTACTTCTGCTTGAGAGGCTTTATCTTTTATCATTTCGATGTTGTTCATAATATTTACTCCGTAGGTTGTTTAAAAAGTATGGGTTGATTCAATGAAGAACACTTTAACCACATAAATTAGAAATCGCATACTAAATAACCAGTTATTTTTGAGTGGTTTAGAAATTTGTTTAAAATAAGTCAACCAGTTTTTAGGCAGCAACCTGAAGCAAAGGTGAAGGACAAAATATTATTAAAGTGTGCTTTTTAATATTAATGCTTCTATCAGTGACATGTTCTCTTAGTTTACGTGCACTTTTCATAAGCGCCTCCATAAGCACACATCATAATAACTGTCATAAGCCAAACGTGTTTCCAATCATATTTTATTTTTAGTTTGAGTGAGGCTAAAGGTGAGTTAAATAGTGAGTTAAATAGTGAGTCAAAAAATGTCAAAAATTGAATTTCAAGCACAATATTAAATATCCCTTATGTAAAGATCACAAAGGTATATGAGCATAGAATTAGATATCGAACTGGGTAATTTCTATTAGGTTTTTAATCTTTATGACACGCGAACAACAGATCCATGCAGCGACGTTAATGATCAGCTAAAATGATAAATATTTTTTGTTATTCAACTTTAATTTCATCTCTTTGGCCTAAAGTGATATCAAAACGTTCTAAGCATCTAGTAACAATTTCCCTGCATAATTGATGACTTTCGTCATGATATTGCTGCAAAAAAAAGGTAAATTACGCGTATTTGAATCATCACGGACAAATCATGGCGAATACCATTAACAAACTAAGGCAGCAACCAGCATGGATTGCCTTGATCATATTTATTGCTCTTTGTTTATGGGTTGCCTCGGGTATGTTGAAAACACAGGACGAAGATGAATTAGTCAAACGCAAAAACATCACAATACCATTAGTAAAAGTAACAGTAGAAAATGTTTCTGCCGATGAGGTTACCCGTGAAATAAACTTGTATGGCAGGACGGAACCAGACCGAATAGCCACGTTACGTTCTGAAGTGAAAGGTTTAGTCAAAGAAGTGCATGTGCAGGAAGGTGAGCGAGTTAGCCGAGGGCAAAAAATTATAAGCCTTGAAAAAAGTGATTTTGTGAGCCGTTTGCAGTCTGCAAAGGCGACATTAAAGCAACGTGAGATAGAACTTCAAGGCGCACAAGCTCTAAAAGAGCAAGGTTATCAATCGAAAACTGCTTTGGCGCAAGCTACCGCTAATTTAGAGATGGCTCAGGCTGATACTGTTTCACTCGAGTTAGCCATTTTTAAGTCACAAATTATCGCACCTTTTGACGGCATCATAAACCAACGGTTTGTTGAAGTGGGTGACTTTCTTAAAGAAGGCGACAATATCGCCATCTTAGTTGATTTAGATCCTTTGGTGATCGCCGCGAATGTAACAGAAATAAATGTTCAAGCATTAAAAATGCAACAGCACGCAAGTGGGCGCATGGTGTCCGGTGATATGTTACAAGGCAAAATCCGTTATATCTCGAGTATTTCAGAACTTGGCACCAATACCTTTAAAATAGAGGTTGAGGTCCCTAATCCAGATTACGCTCACATGGCAGGTATGAGTACTGAGTTAGCTTTACCCTTAGAAACCACTTGGGCTATGCGTATTTCACCTGCAGTGATGGCACTAGATGAACAGGGCAATTTAGGTGTGAAAACTGTGGTAGATAATCATGTGAGATTTGTTCCAATCGATATTGTTAAGAGTGATAGTCAAGGCGTGTGGTTATCTGGCATGGGCCAACAAGCAGATATTATTACCCTTGGACATGGCTTTGTGCGAGACGGTGACAAAGTAGATGTGGTGCGTGTTGATGAAGCCAAAAACACGACAAGTAATCTTTCCATAAATGGTATTTCTTCACAGGGTAAACAATGAACAGCCTTATTTCTGGGGCCTTAAATCATAGTCGTACAGTACTTATGGTATTTGTATTGTTGCTGATTTCGGGTGTGGCGACGTATTCTAATATACCCAAAGAGTCTGACCCCGACGTGCCTATTCCAGTGATTTACGTGTCTATTGTACACGACGGTATTTCCCCAGAAGATGCTGAACGTATGTTGGTCAAACCCATGGAGCGAGAGTTACGTTCTATTGACGGCGTAAAAGAGATGAAAGCGACTGCTGGTGAGGGCTTTGCTAGTATCACATTAGAGTTTGTGGCTGGTCTTGATTCTGATGCGGCCCTAGCTGATGTGCGGGACAAAGTCACAATAGCCAGAGCAAAGTTACCATCAGAAACAGAAGAACCAACTATTAATGAAGTCACTATGGCAGGGCAGCAAGCTGCAGTAACTGTGGTGTTATCAGGGCCTGTTTCAGAAAGAGCTCTGGTGACAGTGGCACGTGAGCTAAAAAACCGACTTGAAGGCATAAGCGAAGTGCTAGAAGTAGAAATTGGCGGCGATCGTGAAGACATCATTGAAATTGTGGTTGATCCCTTGTTGATGGAATCTTATGGACTCGATCAAACTGACATTCTTAGTCTATTAACTCGCAACAATAGATTGGTTCCTGCCGGCACTATGGATAATGGTAAGGGCAGTTTTGCCATTAAAGTTCCCTCTGTTTTTGAATCAGTTAAAGACCTTTTGGAGCTACCTGTTAAGGTACAAGGCGACAGTGTTATTACCTTTCAGGATGTGGCACAAGTTAGGCGTTCTTATAAAGACCCGACTAGTTTTGCACGTTTAAATGGCGAACCATCAGTTTCGTTGGAAGTCAAAAAACGCCCCGGTGAAAACATGTTAGAAACAGTCGCTAATGTGAAAACGTTGGTTTCAGCAGCACAACAGTCAACTATTTGGCCTGCCAGCATAATTGTCAGTTACACCGGCGATCAAACCGTCGAAGTCAACATGATGTTAAACGATTTACAAAATAACGTATCCACAGCAGTGATTTTAGTAGCAATTGTTATTTTAGCTATTTTGGGTTTGCGTACCGCACTCTTAGTGGGCGTGTCTATTCCCGGTTCTTTTTTGACGGGTATTTTGATTATTTCATTGTTTGGTTACACCTTAAATACCGTGGTGCTTTTTTCACTCATTATGGCTGTGGGTATGCTGGTGGATGGAGCAATAGTGGTGACCGAATATGCCGATCGTTGTATGAGCGAAGGCATAGATAAAAAAGTCGCATACAGCAAGGCTGCACAACGAATGGCTTGGCCTATTATCGCCTCTACAGCCACCACATTAGCTGCATTTGCGCCGCTAATGTTTTGGCCAGGTATGATGGGCGAATTTATGAAATATTTGCCATTTACATTGATTGCCGTGTTGTCTGCATCATTGTTGATGGCGCTGATTTTTGTGCCTGTGTTAGGTGGTGTATTTGGTAAGCCTAGATATGTTTCCGAGTTTGATAAACAGCAAATGTATGAAGCTGAAAACGGTGATATTAGAAAATTACAGGGCTTTACCGGTAAATATATTCGTGTCCTCGCTACCGCGATTGAGCATCCATGGAAAATTTTATTAGCCGCTATAGTTGTCGCCTTTGTGTCTTTTACTGCATATGGTGTATCTGGTTTGGGTACAGAGTTTTTTCCTAATGTCGATGTTAAAGGTATTAACGTCACAGTGCGCAGTGCTGGTGATATGTCGATTTATGAAAAAGACCAAGTAGTACGTAAAGTTGAAAATCGTTTACTCGGTATGGAAGCAATTGAATCCTTATATGTGCGTACAGGTGGTCGTGATCAAATAGGTTACATAAAACTGAACCTAGTGGACTGGCGTTTACGCCCGCATTCTGACGATGTACTTAAAGAAACTCAGGCTCTGCTGAAGGGTATGGCAGGCATGGATATCGAAATTACCCCAGACCAAAATGGCCCACAATCGGGTAAAGATTTACAAATTCAATTGTCGTCCCGTTTCCCTGAGTTGTTAGATGAAGCGGCGCTAAAAATACGGACAGCCTTAGATAACAGCGATAAGTTTACTTCAGTCAGTGACACTGCATCTAAACCTGGTATTGAATGGCAACTCAAAGTGAATCGTGCCGATGCAGCAAGGTTTGGCGCAGATGCGACTTTAGTCGGTAGCACGGTGCAATTTATCACTAACGGTTTAAAAATTGGCGATTATCGACCAGACGATGTGGATGACGAATTAGACATTCGAGTACGTTATCCGGTTGAATCTCGGTTTATCGGTAAACTTGATGAATTAAGAATGAAAACAGTTAAAGGCATGGTGCCTATCTCTAATTTTGTAGAACGCACCGCTAAGCCTAAAACAGACCTTATCAGACGCATAGACAGTCAAAGAGTGATTGCCGTAGAGGCGAATATGGTGCCGGGCGAACTGTTAAGTATTGAACTACCCAAATTACAAGAACTGTTACCAAATTTGGGATTAGATCCTCGGGTGACAATCACTGTTAAAGGTCAAAATGAACAACAAGAAGAGTCTACGGAGTTTCTTGAAAATGCCTTTTTAATCGCACTGTTTGTTATGGCGATTATTTTAGTGACGCAGTTTAATAGTTTTTATCAGGCATTCTTAATTTTAAGCGCGGTGCTGTTTTCTACTGTAGGTGTCTTTCTTGGCTTACTTATTTTCCAGAAACCTTTCGGTATCGTGATGTCAGGCATTGGAGTGATCGCTTTAGCGGGCATAGTGGTAAATAACAATATCGTGCTTATCGACACCTACAATATACTACGTAAAGAAGGTATACCTGCCATGGAAGCCATTATACGAACTGGTGCCCAGCGCCTGCGTCCAGTATTAATGACCACAGTGACCACAATTTTAGGTTTATTACCTATGGTAGCAGAGGTCAATATCGATTTTATCGGCCGTAATGTCGATATAGGCGGCCCATCCACAGAATGGTGGTCACAACTCGCTACAGCTGTGGCTGGTGGCTTAGCGTTTGCTACCGTGCTGACTTTAATACTCACACCTTGCATGCTGGCGTTAAAAGTCAAACGGGATGAGCGCAAAGCTAAATCATTGGCTCAGTTCAACACACATCCTGTAATTTAGCCGCATCTTGCAGTTAATGTGCTTTTGAAACTGATGCAAAAAGTAATTGCCATAGGATTAAACATATCAAGTTCGATATGAATTTTATTGTGTATTTAAAAATAAATATAATATAAAAATCATGCAGTTACCGCTTGGATCTGAGCGATGTAGTTGTTGTTATTGGCTCATGAAGAGCTGTAGTTTAGCCAAACCAAATCTTAGGAGTTTACTTTGAGCCCATTTTTAAATTTTATTGCTTCTATCATACCTACTAAAAATAGGTTTTCTGTGTTTGCTAGATTATTTCTGGTCTGTGGTGTTTCCTTGATGTTAGTAAGCAATGCTGCTGCAAATGAAGAATATAACCTGTGGCCTAATACACAATATAGCGCCGACATACCCACTCATACTCAGATACTTGGTTACAAAGTGGGTGAGCGGATAACGAACTATGCAGATATGTTACGATTTTTTGAAGCGCTAGAGGTGGCTGCTCCCAAGCGTATCAAGTTGTTTGAATATGGTAAAACATGGGAAGGTAGGAAACTGATTTACGCCGCAATTGGTGCCCCAGAACTCATCAAAGACCTCGACGGTTTTGCTAAAAACATGCAAAGATTATCAGATCCAAGACTCACAAATAAACAACAAGCAAAAGAGCTTCAAGCCACCTTACCCAGTTCTGTTTGGCTAGAATATGGCGTGCACGGTAATGAAATAAGCAGTACCGATGCCGCTATGATGACCGCTTATCATTTACTTGCAGCCCCTGATGAAGCGACCAACAAAAAGATATTAAAGAACACTATAGTGTTCATTGATCCACTGCAAAACCCAGATGGCAGAACACGGTTCACCCAGCGATATTATGCCACTGTTGGCCTTCAGCATAGTAGCGACCGAATCAGTGCTGAGCAAAATGAACCTTGGCCAAAAGGACGCACTAATCACTACTTATTTGACATGAATAGGGACTGGTTGGCAGTTACCCAACCCGAGACGGCTGGGAAAATAAAGATACTTAATCATTACCGGCCGTTAGTGGTGATTGATTTACATGAGATGGGAGGAGACAACAGTTATTTTTTCGCCCCATCTGCGCAGCCGTTTAATCCTTATATGAGCCAAAACCAAATAGACAATATTGGTTTGATCGGCCGTAATCACGGTAAACATTTTGATCGTTTTGGTTTTGATTATTTTACCCGTGAAGTCTACGACGCTTTTTACCCAGGATATGGTGATAGTTGGCCCACATTTTATGGTGCGTCTGCTTCGACCTACGAAGTGGGCTCGGCCCGAGGACAAGCATTCCAGAAAAACAACGGTGAATTGTTGACCTATAAAGATACGGTACATAAACACTTTGTTGCCTCCATTTCCACAGCTGAAGGTGTGGCAGACAATCATGACAAATTATTGAAAGATTTTTATCAGTATCAAGTCGATGCTATCGCCAGCGGTAAAGCAGACAAAAAAGAGCGAGTGTATCTTTTGCCAATCCAGCGAGATAGGGCTGGGGCCCATAAACTCGCCACATTAATGGCACGTCATGGTGTAGAGGTAAACCAGTCAACGGAGTCATTTAAAGCCTGCGGCAAAGGTTATTCTGCGGGTACCTACTGGATAGATACCGCGCAACCGAGAGGCAAATTCGTTAAAACCACTTTTACTAAGCAAGTGGATATGCCTGATGCATTTATCACAGAACAAGAGCGTCGCAGAGCACGTTTATTGGACGATGAAATATACGATGTAACGGCTTGGTCATTACCCTTGATGTTTAACATTGAAACGGATGCTTGCAACAGGGCCGTCAAAGTCAAGAGTATTAGTATTGACGAAACCCACAAATTGCCGGGCAGTGTGTCAAATCCTCAAGCCTCAGTTGCCTTCCTTGTTGCTTGGGGCGATATGGCTGCAGTTCGTTTTTTGACTGGGGCTTTGCAACAAGGTTTGGTTGTTAAAAGTGCCGATAAAGCTTTTGTATTAGAAGACAAACAGGCCTTTACAGCAGGCAGTCTGATTATTGAAAGGCGTACCAATAAAGCTG
>JBNMPD010000055.1:0-16640 GCA_051276225.1 Flavobacteriales bacterium | reverse complement strand
GACCCAAAAATGGTTCATGACTTTGTTAGGGTTTTGTTTGAAGATAAGTCGCAGCCAAGTGTTATATTGATTGTCAGTCATATGCCATTTGTTAGTTACTTTTTAGAAGAAGTGCAGGTTGACAAAAAATCTATGTTGTTTGATACCTCAAGTATAGTAATTGTTGATTATGATCTCACTGCTGGCGCGGGCAATATAGAAAGTATCTATCATCCTGTTTAAATATAACGGAATGAAACTAATTAGCCTTTAGAAAAGTTTCTTTGAACCGATTTGTTAAATACAATGAGAAAAAGTTTGCCAGGTGTCCTGCAACAAGCGTTGGAATGCCATGTGAATGAATCGCAACTGACTCACGATGATGAGCTTCAGGGCATATATGATCGCCTGAAAATCTTGAATGACAGGTAGAGCTTTTAAAAATTAAAATTAAAAGTAACCAAGAAAAAAATAAGCTCTAAATTATTCAGAATATTTTAGTTCTTCACTTCGATAGAACTCAGGTATTACGCGTACTGTTTTGACCATATTGTCCTTCATCTCTAATACTTCAATCGGATAACCGGCAATACGTAAACTGATATTTGCTTCCGGAATATCTTCCAAATACTCCAAAATTAATCCATTTAAAGTTTTAGGACCTTCTGTAGGAAATTGCCAATCCAATTCTTTATTAAGCTCGCGAATATTGGCACTGCCATCTATTAATACACTGCCATCTTGTTGCAAATTGGCTTCTTTACTGTGATCAGGCAATATACTGGTAGTAAAGTCACCTATAATTTCTTCCAGTATATCTTCTAAGGTAACTAAACCTTGAATGTCACCATATTCGTCTACTACTAAGCCAATACGTTCTTTAGCTGCTTGGAATTTATACATTAAAGTATGCAGAGGAGTGGACTCTGGGGTGAAATAAATTTTTCGGACTGCACGTAATAAACTAGCTTTGTTAAATTGATCCTTTGACAATAATCTCAAGGCATCACGAACATGAACAAAACCCACGGCATCATCAATACTGCCTCGATATAAAAGCACTCTTGTATGTTGTGTATTGACCAGTTGTTTTTGAATATCTTTCCATTCGTCGTTGATGTCGATAGCCATAATGTCGCTGCGTGGCACCATAATATCTTCTGCAGAAACTTTTTCTAAGTCTAAGATCCCAACCAACATATCTTGATGTTTTTTGGGGATCATGTTGCCTGCTTCATATACCACAGTGCGCAGCTCTTCCTGACTTAAAGGGTCGTCATCGGCGTTCTTGGGATTAATTCTAAAAAGAGCAAGTATGCCATTTGTAATCCAGTTTAATGCAACCACGATAGGCATAAACATAAATAACAATGGACTTAATATGACTGAACTGGGAAAAGATATTTTTTCTGGATATAGGGCAGCCAATGTTTTGGGTGTGACCTCAGCAAATATTAGTAATATGATAGTCAACGCCACACCTGCAATTGCGACGCCTAAGTCACCAAACATCCTCACACATATTTGCGCAGCAATAATTGATGCAAATACGTTAACCAAATTGTTGCCAATCAGGATCAATCCGATGAGTCGATCAGGACGTTGCAGTAGTTTCTGAACTCGTTGTGCCCCTGCATGTCCTTCATTTTCAAGATGTTTAAGGCGATACCGATTAATCGACATCATACCTGTTTCTGAACTTGAAAAGTATGCAGAAAGAAAAATCAAAACACCTAGAATTATAAATAAACTACTGATGGAAATATCTTCCAACTAAGGAAATCCTTTACTAAAATTGAAAACGCACTTTAAGTGCAATTTAATTGCTATTCAAGCGTTAAGTATGACTTCCCTAACAAATCTGCTACCAAAATAGGCCAGAGTTAGTAATATACCGCCAACGATCGTTGACCATATCACCGATCTTCCACGCCATCCAAACATAAAGTGCCCCGTCAATATTAGGGTATACAGCCCCCATGCGAGTAGAGACAAAAGGGTTTTATGAGCTTGTTCTTTGGCAAACATGTTATCCAAAAACATAAATCCACTGACCAAGGACAGGGTCAGTAAAACCGTGCCTACCAATAATAATTTAAAAAGAATGTTTTCTACTGCCATCAGCGGAGGTAAAGATGAATGTAGCAGTGACGCATTTTTTTCTTTAAGGCGAAAATTAATATATGACAATTGCACCGCATACAATGAAGCGATAGCCAAACATGCATATGCAAACAACGCCAAGCTAATGTGGATTAATAAATTTGGATTAACATTTATCTGCATGACATGAGCACTTGGCATAAAGCCACTTAACAGAACGATCAGGCCAGTAAAACTATACACCACAGGTAGAAGAATAGTATTTGGCAATCTAAAAGACGCTATCAGCATAGTAACGCTAATTAACCAACCCACCAAGGATGCTACATTCAGCATACTCATGTTCTGACCTAGCTCAGGTTCGACGAGAATACCGTTTCTTAAAATTACTAAATGTAACCCCATGGCTGCCAAAACACTAATAATGGCTGCCAGTTTATTAGGTCCTTTTTCTTGAAACATGCCAGTGACAATGATTCCAGTCGCCATTATATAAAAAGTAAAACATATGACATCCATCAGCATGATAGATTTTTAGGAACGATATTGACGATAAGAGAAATAAACATTTTGCTTACTGATTTCCATACACTGAGGCGAAAGTATAATAGACATAAAAATAACACTAATTCTCAGTACATTACATAGCTCAACACAGTTTTAAGCATTAACTAACAAATTCTCCATCTAGATATGTGCTTGAGCATTCTTATCTGTTAGCTTGTTCTGTATAATGATCTTATAAAAAATTGTTGGTAGAACACTACATGTTTGAAAATCTTTCTGAACGCCTAGGCAAAACCCTCAAAAATATTAGCGGTAAAGGACGACTTACCGAAGACAACATTAAAGATACCTTACGCGAAGTACGCATGGCGTTGCTTGAAGCTGATGTTGCCTTGCCTGTTGTAAGAGATTTTATCGGCCAGGTGAAAGAGCGTGCTGTAGGCACCGAAGTAAGTAAAAGTCTTAACCCTGGCCAAGTCTTTATCAAAATTGTTCAATCCGAGCTTGAGTCTGTGATGGGGCAAGTAAACGAATCATTAAATTTAGCGGCTCAGCCTCCTGCGATTGTATTAATGGCTGGTTTACAAGGAGCAGGTAAAACCACTACTGTAGGCAAGTTAGCTGCGCTATTAAAGCAACGCGAAAAGAAAAAAGTGTTAGTGGTGAGTGTCGATGTATATCGTCCCGCAGCCATTAAACAACTAGAAACATTAGCTACAGAAGTAGGTGTAGAGTTTTTTCCATCGTCAGAAGATCAAAAGCCCATCGATATTGCTAATGCGGCAATAGATTTTGCCCGTAAACATTTCTTTGATGTATTGTTAATGGATACTGCGGGTCGTCTACATGTTGATGGCGACATGATGGGAGAAATCCAAGCATTACACAAAGCTATTAACCCAATTGAAACATTGTTTGTAGTAGATGCCATGACTGGCCAAGACGCTGCTAATACAGCCAAAGCTTTTAATGACGCATTACCTCTAACCGGTGTAGTTTTAACCAAAGCTGATGGTGATGCTCGAGGTGGGGCTGCGTTATCAGTAAGGCACATTACAGGTAAACCCATTAAATTTATCGGTATGGGTGAAAAACTCGATGCATTGGAAGCCTTCCATCCAGAACGGATCGCATCGCGCATATTGGGAATGGGGGATGTTCTCAGCTTGATTGAAGAAGTTGAACGCAAAGTTGATAAAGATAAAGCGCAAAAACTGGCCAACAAAGTTCAAAAAGGTAAAGGCTTCGATCTACAGGATTTTAAAGAGCAATTAGAGCAAATGCGTAACATGGGTGGCATGATGTCAATGATGGATAAAATGCCAGGCATGGGCAATATGACTGCACAAATTAAAGATAAAGCGAACGATAAATCTTTTATACAAATGGAATCAATCATCAATTCTATGACACTCGGTGAACGAACTCGGCCAGACGTCATAAAAGGTGGGCGTAAACGCCGAATTGCAGCGGGTTCAGGCACCCAGATTCAAGATGTGAACAGGTTACTAAAACAATTTACCCAGATGCAAAAAATGATGAAAAAAATGTCAGGTGGCGGAATGAAAAAAATGATGCGCAATATGAAAGGCATGATGCCTCCGGGTGGTGCAGGAGGAATGCTTCCTCCCCGTTAGAAATTAATTATCTTGTTTGTAGTACTATAAATAATTAACTGTCGCTAACTTGTCTCAACAGCCGACCCTTGTGTGAATGATACCTAAATAGGTTTTTAAATTGTCGATTAACATTGTCAACCAGCGCTATTATAGGCTTATTAACGTTATTTTTGCCCTAATATTGTTTTTGGGGATTGTTGTTAGCGGCGTGGTTTATTACAAGGGTAATTATATTGTCAAGAAAACTGTCGAGCTGCTCGCACAAGAAGTACCTATCTACGATTTGCTGCGTAATTTAAATAACAGCTTAATAGAACAAGAGCGATCCTTGTACGAATTGTATACTACTCAGCAACAAGACATTTTTGAGCGTGGTTATTTCCAAAACAATCAACAGGCAAAAAGTGCTCTGGACGCATTATTAGTCAGATTTGGTGACATTCTTCCTCTACAGATTACTCAAAATAATTTACAAGACTTAAATATACTTGCTGACGCCTTTGCAAAGAATATTAATGCTTCTGAAACCAATTGGGTTTTGGCTCGTCGGCAATTAGTTATTATTGGCGATGTACGACTTTCTATTAATCCACAAATACAGCAATTAAGTAATCTCACAGAAAATAGCGTTAAAAAATCTAAAAGTGATATTTTAAGTGGTATCGAGCTGGTTTGGATTTTTGTTTTGGTATATGGCTTAGCCACCTTGATATTGGCTTATATGGTGGCAAAGGTAATGAAAGCTTACCTATCAACTGCAGTCAATAATCAACGACTTTCTCTCTTTTCAACACGTAATCCCAATCCTGTTATTAGTCTAGATAACAAAAATATTGTGACTTATTATAATCCAGCGACTGAAAACTTGCTCAAAAAACTAGCATTAAGTACGGGTAAGGCTGAGTTGTTGTTAGCTAAAGACATTGAAGTATATCAAAAACAAATTTTGGATGAAGGTCAAGCAGTCTCAAAACAATTTGAATATCAAATTGCACAATTATATTTTCAATGTGATCTGCATTGGTTAGAAGATCAGCGCCAATGGGATATGCACTTAACTGATATCACTAAGCGTAAAAAAATGGAGCAGGAACTACAATATAAAGTCAGCCATCATCCACAAACAGGCTTACTTAATCATTATGAATTAGAAAAGACTGTGACCCAGTTTTGCCAAGTAGAATATAAATTCACTTTAGGATTAATTGAAATCCGTTCGTTTAGTCAATTGATTTCGGGGCAGGGAGTAACTGTGGCATCAACTGTGGTAAAAGAAGTCGCTAGTTCTTTAGATAATATATTGTCCAACATTGACAAGGTTGATTGTCGCATCTTTCATTTAGGTGAAAAAAGTTTTGCCTTAATTTGTACCAGTGATTTGAGTAACACACAGATAGACAGCTTGGTTGAGCAAATAGACCTGAGAATAAGTTCTACGATATTTCATTGCCAATATAAAGTGCATCTTGATTTTGGCTTTGCTAATTATCCTGCGCATGGCAAGAACTATACACAATTGCACAAAAATTCACTTGCGGCGTTAGATAAGTCTGCCAGTAGTGGGGATAAACATCATGTATTATTTAATCTTCAATTAGGCGAAAAATTGTATTATGAGCAACAGTTGATTGAAGACATGCGCTTGGCGATTGAGATGACCCAGTTTGAATTGTATTTTCAGCCACAGATGGCACTTTTTAGTCAAAAAGTCATAGGTGCTGAAGCACTTATTCGTTGGCAGAGAAACGGACAATGGATCTCTCCCAGCGAGTTTATCCCCTTGGCTGAACGTGCGGGACTTATCGATAAACTGGGCGATTGGATTTTACATACCGCATGTCAAAAAGCTCAAAACTTAGTGTGTTTAGGCTGGAGCGACTTAGTCATAGCTGTCAATATTTCACCGCTGCAATTTGGCCGTAGAGACTTTCTGAGTAAAGTTACCAAAGTGTTGAAAGATACTGGGTTAGAGGCTAAAAATTTAGAGTTAGAAGTAACTGAAGGTGTTATTATTTTCAATGAAGAGGAGGCTATTGAAACGTTAGCGCAACTCAAAAAATTGGGGGTGCACTTAGCCATTGATGATTTTGGTACAGGTTATTCTTCCCTCAGTTATCTTCGAAAATTTAATATTGATAAACTTAAAATTGATCAATCTTTTATTCAAGATATTCAACATCAAGCCGCTGATCAGTCGATTGTCCGTACTATTATTGAACTAGGACGTAACTTAGAATTAAAGGTGATAGCAGAGGGTGTTGAGGGCAATGAGCAGCAGGATATTCTGGCTACTATGGGCTGCGACGCGATACAAGGTTTTTACTTTAGCCATCCACTGCCTGAACAAAAATTTATTGAATTTTTGCAACATTCTAGGTCGGTCTAGTCATCTAGATTCGGAGTGTTTTCAAGCAATTCTCAATTGTGATGGGTTAGTTTTCACATTACCCTTTCTTCAAGTACCTTGGACGTTGAAAATTGATATAACATATTGCGATAGACACAAATATCAGTAATGTTTTCAGGAGTGTTTTGCGGCACAGCTCTATAATTGGTGGATACTCTATATGCACCTTTGATAGGCAAAACACGATGCCATGTATGCCCATGTATTACGACTAAGCTGCCTTTTTTTGGGGCTAATATGATTTGTTCTGAAAAATCTTCGTTTACTTCGCCCGCTGGCAACTTTCCTAGTTGGTGACTGCCTGGCATCACTAACACTTCTCCGCCCACTTGGTCATTAATATCCATACTGTAAACAAGGCGGTTAAGATTAAATTGTTGAGGATCAACCGGTGGGCAGTCTTGATGCCATGCCTGACCTTTGCTGCCCTTCTTTGAAAACATTGTCATACAATACAATGATTTCCAATGCTCTCCTAAGATAGCCTCAGTGAGAGTTTTCATTTTCTTACAATACTCAATCTCGTCAAAGATTCTTTCATTCGATTTTTGGGGGAACCAAGGAATAACCTCAGTAGCTGATTTTGATAAGAATGCCGCTTCATGCTCATATTTGGGATCCAAACCATAGTGCTCAAGAATTACGCTTTGAAGGCTATCCATGGACTCAGTTGAAAAAAAATCATCTATAACAAGATACCCCTGCTGCCAGAATGTTTTGCTCAAATCGGTCATTTTCATGAGGTACTTCCTTTTTTTACTGATTGTAAGGTTCAAACGAATAAGAATACTGATAGTCCAAATAGGGGATAATATAATCAGACAATGGTTTGGCACCCCAAGTATTCGTCCCTCCTACACCACGTTGCATATAATCTATATTGATATAAATTTTTCGCTTTTTTGGTAGTTCATGGGGGTGAAGGTTTTTAGCTTTTACTTGTGCAGATGTGGAGTGATAATCGGCTGTATCATAATATTGGGCTCCAAAACCAATCAGCGGTGCTCCTTGAAACGTTATGCCTTTACCGTCTTGATTATAAAACGACACATGGCGTACATCAGTGCGATAACCATTTTCTTGTGGCCGCACATAAGGGACATACAAATCTGCCACGTTACTTTGATATTGACCAACATGTGCCGATGTATTTCTGTCTATATAGTTTTCGTGAGGGCCACGGCCATACCAACTGACTTGCGAGTACTGCTTGTCAAGCTCGAATAAGGTGCCTAAGCGGGGCATGTCAGATTGTTTTTTGTGTGGGGCAGCATAGAAATACACATCAACTTTTACTTCTCCATTGCCAAAAACATGATAAGTGCTGAAGTAGCGACTTCCTATTGAATTGATATAATGTTCAACTTCAACTTTTGCCTGATACTTTGACACTTTTGTGAGTTTAATCGACACTAACGAAGTGTCTTTACCCGCTTTTTGCCAAGGGCCCATCTTGTCACCATAGTCTTTGATAGGTAAATCATTATCAGTTGGGGCGCGCCAAAAATTGGGTCTTGGTGACGCTTTTAATAATTCGCCGCCAAAATATTCCATTGAGCTAATTAAGCCCGTTGTTTTATCAATACTTAAACTAAATTCTCTACCTTTAAAACGATATGCCTGTTTTTTATCACTGATTGATAGTTGAACCTTAAGCTGTTCTTCTGCAACTATTGCTACCTTAGGCAAAGTCAGTTGTGACCATGCAATGACATGCCCTTTAGGGATCAAACCATTGGTCTTATCACTTGTAACTTTCACATTCAAAAAATATTCAACACCCGCTTGAAACTGTATCGCGTAATCCAGTAGAAATTGTTGTTTTTGCTGTGGTTTAGCACTTAGAGGTAAACCTAGTCCTTGTGCCACTTGTTTCCCTTCTGCCAATAGCTGCCAGCTCAAACTGTGCCCCTGCAAATTAATAAAATAATTTTTGTTTGAGACCGTCAGTGCACCTGATCTAATATCAGTACTACTAAAGCCAATATTTTGTTGAACGTTTTTAACTTCCCACAAATAGGGGTAGGGCGTGCGATCGGCAAATACTAAGCCGTTGGCTGAAAAACTTAAGGATGAAACTGTAGCATCCGGCTCTAAATCACCACCGTAGCCCCAATAAGGAGTGCCATCGGGGGTTTTCATAGCAAATGTTTGGTCTACCCAATCCCAAATAAAACCACCTTGTAAAGAAGGGTGTTTTTCAAAACTGTCCCAGTATTCTTTAAAATTTCCAAGGGAGTTACCCATGGCATGTTCGTATTCAATTAAAATAACTGGACGGGTTGTATCGAATTTGCGTTTAGCATATCGCTCAATATCACTAATAGGCGCATACATTTGACCATAAGCATCGGTGTGACGACGCATTTGTGCTTGTTCAGAAATGACCGGACTGTTTGGCTCTTGCTTTTTTAACCAGTCATAGGTGGCTTCTAAATTAGGACCATCACCGGACTCATTGCCTAACGAACGCATCACCACAGACGGATTATTTTTTGTGGCATGGTACATGTTACTAACCCGGTCAATATAAGCTGCAGCCCATTCTGATTTGTTGACTAAATGTGTATCTGGATTGTATGGGCCTTGATTAGCCGCACCCACGCCATGGGACTCAATATTTGCCTCATCCATGACATACAAGCCATACAAGTCAGCTAAATAATACATATAAGGATCGTTAGGATAATGGGCCATACGCACAGCATTGATGTTAAATTGTTTCATCAACTGCACATCTTTGAGCATCAATTCGCGCGTCACTACATGGGCCGTGACTGGATCATGTTCATGGCGGTTAACACCTTTAAACAACACAGGTTGACCATTGATTAATATATTGCCATTTTTAAGCTCAGTAGAACGAAAGCCAATGTTATGACCGATATGTTCAACCGCGTTACCCTGGGTATCTAATAAAGTGAGTTTTAAGTCATATAAACTAGGCTCTTCAGCACTCCATAGACTAGGTGTGTCGATGCTGGTGTAATATTCAACCACTGCGCTGTTATCTTCTGAAAGCTTTTTAATATCCAATTTTTTTTCGAACAGAGCTTTTTGCTGGGCATCAAACAGCTGTACTTTTAACTGATATCCATTGGCTGCTGTGTCTTGCTTATTGTCAATCAGAGCACTGAGCTGTAACTCGCCTTTGCTGTAATTATCGGTAAGGGTAGTGTAAGCATGAAAGTCTTTTATATGTACCTTTGGAGTAGCAAACAAATACACATCACGCTCAATGCCACTGACTCGCCACATATCCTGACATTCAAAATAAGAACCATCAGAATAACGATATACCTGCAAGGCCAATTGGTTTTCACCTGGTTGCAGGTAAGTACTGATGTCAAACTCAGCCGCTGTTTTTGAGTCTTGTGAATAACCTACTTTTTGACCATTTACCCATAAGTAAAAGGCCGATTTCACTGCGCCAAAATGCACAAATACTTGTTTCTTATTCCAGTCATCTGGCAAAGTAAATGTTTTTCGATAGCTGCCTACAGGATTGTAATGAACGGGCATCTCGGGCGGTTTTACATTGGCTTTAAAACATTGGTGGGAATGATAAAAAGGCGTGCCGTAACCATTCACTTCCCAGTTGGCGGGTACTGCAATATGGCCCCATTGGCTATCATCAAAATTGGTTTGGTAAAAATCATTGGGTTTTTTCTTAACAGAGTCTACCCAATTAAATTTCCACTGGCCATTGAGCAATATATGATTGGCCTGATCCCAAGGTGTTTTAGAAAAAGCCGCTTGTGCATTGTCATAACTATAGAAAAAACTTCGAGCTGGCTCCTTATTTATTCTAAACACTTCTGGGTCTTGCCAATCTAAGGATTTCGCTGGCACGGCTAGTGCAAATGCAAATGTACTCGTCATAAAAGCCAACCAAACACTCAAACTTTTTTTCATTCTTTTACCTTATAAAGTCAATAATAGTTGACGACACCTAGTTTTTACCACGTTATAAATTTGTGTGAAATATTGCCAAACTTAAATTTTGTAAACGAATTATCGACAATGTTTTGTATCATGTGACAAACATCGTGATTAGTATAACGACTATTTCCTTTGCCAAGGATATTAAATTACATTTCAGTATAAGGCGCAATTTATCTATTAAAACAACTCCTGTGGCACAGCTTTTTTTGGAAAGTATCACACCATTATTTGTAATAGTAATGATGAAATGACCGCGTCCTCAATAGAAATATTGTCATTAAAACCCTCTGATGCCTTGAGTGTTTTAGGACCAGACGATAAGCAACAATATATTGATTGTCTTGTAAAAATTAAGCTTTCAGACGCTAGCCACAAGTGGATGAATTATCAAAAAACATTTTTTAAGGCTCGGATTGAGAGTTTTGGCCGTATTGATGTGAAGGTAAACAATTATTGTCAATACTTCTTTATGAAAGCCAAACTTGTCCTAGACATAACATACGATAAGAATTATTTTTCAACGATCTTTTAGTTAGCCGATAATGTTAGTTATGACCAAGTTAAATGTTTGATGTTAGAAAAATGTGCTGACAAAGCAAAATCAGATAAGTAGCTAAATAAAGTACTTGTGAAACAGAATCTGGATTGGCTTAGAGCCTTGGTTAAAAAGGTTTATAATAAAAGATATAAAGGCTAGTCTAGTATTTATTTTGGAAGGGTAGTTTCATTGTTAATTGTCAAAAATATCAGTAAAAACTTTAGTTCATTTCAGGCATTAGACAAGGTTTCCTTTGAAATGAATAAAGGGGATATTGTTGGTCTATTAGGTAAAAATGGCGCAGGGAAAACTACCTTGATGCGTATTTTAACCTCTTATATTACAGCATCATCTGGCACGGTCACCATTGATGGTGATGATATTAATATGAATTCACTGAGGATAAGGCAAAAAATCGGTTATCTACCAGAGAAACCTCCGCTGTATGGCGATATGACAGTACAGCATTACTTAAAGTTTGCGGCTGAAATAAAAGGTGTTCCAAAGAATAAACGATTATCTCAGATAGCTAAAGTACTCGAAGAATGTGACTTGGACCAGGTTAAGCAAAAAACTATTGCCACCTTATCCAAAGGTTATAAACAACGTGTTGGCATCGCTCAAGCTATTATTCACGAACCTAAGTTACTCATCTTAGATGAACCCACTAGTGGACTTGACCCTATGCAAATTCAACAAGTGCTAGCCTTGATCAAAAACCAAAGAGACCAAAGAACGGTGCTATTAAGCACCCACACCTTGACTGAAATCGAGAAAGTAGCTCAGCGGGTATTCCTGATTAAATCAGGGCGAATAGTGCTGGATGATCCTTTAGATAAGTTATTAAGAGGGACAGATGTTAATCCATCACAGCCCTTAACGTTAGAGCAGGTTTTTATCAATCATCATAAACCTCAGACATCAGCAAACAATTCATTACAGGCGACTGATGAATAAAATTGTTGCTTTAACAAAAAAAGAATTATACAGCTTTTTTAGCTCGCCGATTGCCTACATTATTTTAATTGTGATGTTATCTTTATTTAATATTTTCTTTTTTCTGATCATCGACCAAAATCGCGAAGTGTCACTACGGGATGTTTTTCAACTAATGGAATTTATGTTGGTGTTTTTTATCCCACTATTAACCATGCGATTATTTTCTGAAGAAAAATCAAATGGCACTATGGAGTTTTTGCTCACTGCTCCCTTAACCCTCACCATGATTGTGTTAGGTAAATATTTGAGTATGCTTATTTTCTTCACACTCTTGATTGGCCTGACGAGTACTTACTACTTTATTATTGAGTACTTTGGTGACCCTGACCCGTTAAGCATATTGTCTGGATACCTTGGGATTTGGTTAGAAGGTGCCTTTTTTATTGCTGTTGGCTTATTGGCTTCATCTTGGACCTCGAACCAAATAATTGCTGCAATGGTGTCTTATTTGATTTTGTTTTCGCTTTATTTTGCCAGCAGTTTTACTCAATACTTCAGCGGTTCTGCAGAGCATTTCCTTATTCAGCTTAGTACTCATACACACTTAGAAAACTTCGCAATAGGCATCATCACCCCCAGTGATGTAGTTTATTATTTAGCCGGTATTTTATTATGTTTGGTATTAACACGGCTAAGTATCGACAATAAGTTGTGGCTGTAATGAATAGACGTATTCTTTTACCGTTGTTCTGCGGTTTTGCACTTCTAAGCTTTGTTCTTGGCATATCACTTTTTTATATTGAACAACAGCTGAGTTACTTGGCAAGTATACTTGCCATTATGGGCAGCTTGGTATTTTTTGTGCTGCTCAGTTTTATTATCAGGCATAACTCTAGCCAAGATCAATCGTCTGGATGGATAATGCTTTTTAGCCCCAGACGATGGAAGAAGTTGGCCATCGTTGTTTGTATTGTTTCAGGCAGTATGACGTTTATTGGGTTAAGTCATCATTTGGCCAATAAATCAAACGTCAGATGGGATGTCACACAAGATAAGCAGCATACATTATCTAACAACACCACAGAGTATGTCAGCACATTGACCAATGAAGTGCAGTTAACTGCTTTTCATGTAGGTATGCCGCCAACATATTTACTCGACCTATTCAATGAATATGAAAGAGTGTCTGATGGCGTTATTAAGACTGAAATTGTAGACCCTATTGAACAAATTGCCTATGCTGCAAAATTTGGTAACGCTATAAACGCGGATGAGCGAAAAGTGATTGTTCAATCCGGTGAAAACCGAAAAGATGTTGACTTTACACAGAGTGTCTTGTCTGAAGATAAACTCACTAATGCAATAGCCAGCGTTAGCCGCGCTCCAAGGACAGTGTATTTTCTGACTGGGCATGGTGAGTATTCGAGTTCAAATGTGGAATTTTCTGGCCTATCGAAATTCAAACAATTGTTATCTGACAACAACATTACCAGCAAAACATTGATGTTGGGCATTAGTCAGTCAATTCCTATTGATTGTGATGTGTTGATTATCGCCGGCCCAAAAACACAATTAAGTCAAAATGAAGAAACCATTATTAATGACTATTTAACTAATGGAGGTGATGCATTATTTTTAATCGAGCACACCTTGGTTACCACTCCAGACAAGCCGTTAAGTGCAGAGCAACTTCAAAAAAATCCCAGTTTAAATACCATTCTTAATCAATGGGGACTTGATGTTCAATCTGACATTGTGGTCGATCTTACCAATCATATTGGTGATGATGTCGGCAGCCCTGCGACGAAAAATTATCAGCGCCACAAAGCATTAACCGAAGGTTTAGATTATACCTTTTACGTACGCCCTCGTTCTATTCGCATTTTACCGCAGCGTCGGGCAAGCATAAAACATGCGGTCATAGCTTCCACGGCATCGACAGAAAATAGTTGGGCAGAAACCAATCGTACCTTAGATATTCAATTTGACCCAAGTACTGATACTGCTGGTCCAGTAGCATTTTCTTATGTTGTGATTGAACAGAAAAATAAGGCACTACAAAGCCATAAATCATCAGATACCCGAATAATAGTGTTTACTGATGCAGACTTTTTAAGCAATGTTTTTATCGAGCAATACAGCAACGCTCAGATGGGACTTAATTTAGTTAACTGGTTAGCGGAGTTAGACTACAAAATATTCCTCAGCGTAAAAGAGACAAAAGTTGAACGCTTAGATTTAACCAGTAAACAAAAACGCCAAGTTATAGTGATATTATTTTTACTGCCTTTTTTCTTGGTTATCGCAGGGTTAGTGGTGTGGCTAAGAACCAAGGTGAAATAGATAACTTGTCTATGTAACGTTACGTTTAAACGTTGTGAACGAATTGTGAGTAAAATATGAGCAGAGTGTTAACAAAATAGAGGTATATTTATAGAAAATACGCAGATACTGATCTTTTTTGTGCCCAAACCTGTTCTAAACATATGAAAATAAAAGAGTCAGAAATACTTGTTGCCCTAGTCGATGATAACGGCAAAATTACAGGTTACGCAGAAAAGATGTTGGCTCATCTTCGTGGAGATTTGCATTTGGCATTTTCTCTAATGATCATTCGTCGGAAAAATCACTGTATAGAATATCTATTGCAACGTCGTGCTATGCATAAATATCACAGTGGAGGCCTGTGGGCTAATACCTGCTGTTCGCATCCTTTACCCGACGAAAATATAAAAGATGCCGCAAGGCGACGCGTATCTGAAGAGTTGGGTATACATGAGTTCTTAAATTTGTCGCATATAGGTGAAATCCAATATAAGTTTCAGCTCGACAATAATATGATTGAACATGAGTTGGATAAAATAGTTATTACCGAGGTGGAGAGTGTTCAGTGGCATCAAAACCCAGACGAAGTGATGGATGTTCGCTGGTGGGATGAACAAGAATTAATTAAGTTGCTAGATAATAAATCCAATATTTTTGCGGCGTGGTTTCCCAAAGTATTTGAACATACAATGCACAACATTCCTGAAAGAATGACTTTAGTCTGAACGGTGCCATAAGTGAATTAACAGCATATGTGACATAGTTAAACCGAATAAGCCAATAAAAATCCATCGTAACAAGTCAGTACTTAATTCACTGCTACCAAATAATTCGTACAAACCTGCCGCTAAAACAATCGTTAATATAACAAATGGTAAACTAATAACGATTGCACGTTTTACGCTCACACGGAGTTTCACACCCACATCCCGAAGGTGTTTTGGTGAGTGTAATAGACAAAAATAGAGGCCAAAGTGGATTAAGGGGCTCAAAATGAGACTACTCAGAATAAGCGTCAGCCATTCTGTGATTTGCCATACACCTGGACGTGTTTTGCTTAGCACTAACTGAATTACAAAGTATAAAAAAACGAAGACCCCAATATAAAATGTTAGCTGCATACCTTGAACTACCCAATTAGCTCTTTCAGTTGTCAATAATAAGGCAGTGAAAATGTCAGTAACGGTTGAAGAGTATAAAACGCTAGGACCACACAGTAGAGCACTAGCCAAACCCAAACGTGATAAAAACGGCATAGTGTCTCGCCAATCTGCAGAAAAGTGGAATACTGATACACACAAAAATAATACTAATGATATGTCAGGCATCCAAATCCAAAAAGTGATTGATAAGGACGCTATCGCCGTATAAATGGTGATAAAGCGAAAAGCCGATGTGATAGACGTTACAAGGTTTAATGACTTTGCGACGGCAAAGTCAAGAGCACCATGAGGCAATCCTAGAAAGATGACGCCAAGCGCTAGTACCATAATTAAGTTATCTGAGAGCATATCCATATTAACCAGTGTGGCAAGGATTGCTAAGGTACAAACGCTTACATAAAACTGGGTATAGCGTAATTTACTCATCTGTAACGCTTAATTTTTTTCGAGACAATAAAGCGCGAAAAGAAGATCGAAAAAAAGCGCGAAAAAAAGCAAGTACAAATGCCCCTTTTGGCATAGCCCAAATGACACAAATGAAATCAGAAATCGTGGCTTGTTCTGTCATAAAACGAACAAAACGTACGGGTTTAACTTCTTTAAACATTTGCACAAAAATAGTCACGCCAACGTCCATGTCATTTCTTAACACGGCTAACATCAACCTATCCATTTTTTGGTAAACGCTTCCGATGGGGCTGAATGATGATAATGATGTTGATGATGCAGATAGTTCAGACAATAACGGTTTCGATTTTAACTCAGTTGCACATTGCTTAGCCCATCTTTGGCATGCTAGGAAACTGTATCCAGTCGACGCTCGCATTGCGCCTCCTGATATTCCGGCATAGATAAGGTGTTTGTTTTTATTATTGATATTTTCATTAATACAATACATAGGTAACACTGCGCATTCCTTTCGCTCAACCTTGTATCTTTGCGAGCCGATAATTTCGTGCATTCTGCTTTTAAGGCGTGCTTGTAAAACCGAGCGTTCGACGATGCATGGACTAAAACAGGTAAATTCAACTAATGCGTGATTTGCACTGAAAGGTAAAATGTATATAAATTCAATCCCCAACTCTG
Organism: Flavobacteriales bacterium; assembly: GCA_051276225.1. Lineage (GTDB taxonomy): Bacteria > Pseudomonadota > Gammaproteobacteria > Enterobacterales > Alteromonadaceae > Paraglaciecola. Next base: position 29 of record JBNMPD010000055.1, on the reverse strand, counting down.
AGCTTGTCAATTGTTGCATAAGTTTAACA
>JBNMPD010000054.1:0-16689 GCA_051276225.1 Flavobacteriales bacterium | reverse complement strand
TTCCGTCAGTAATTAATTCCGCGTTAGGCTTTTGAATAGCTTTATAAAAAGTGGTATTGATGATGACCCGCTTACAACCTACTTGATAGTTTGGTTGTAATTTTTCACGCAATCTCTTGTCTTTTATGCTGAATCTTAAGTTGGCTTTGCACAAAAAATTTAATACATGTTTTTGTATAAAATGACCGGTTACTGCTTTGGTAAAAAAGTGCTCTAAAAAGGCTTTTCCCAGATTACGATGCATTTTTGTGAGCAATGGAAAACGGGTCATCAGTTTTCTCATGGTTTTTGAGAACTTAAAATCGGGTAGGTGCATTAACCATTGTGGAGTGCGTTGAAAAACAGACACCTTAGCCCCTGTATTAATCAATTCGGGGATAGTTTGAGCGGCAGTGGAGCCAGTACCAATGACACCAACACGGGTTGAGTCGGATATTTTCACGTCGTGGTTCCACTGAGCTGTATGAAACTTGGCGCCTTTGAAGTCAACAATCCCTGGAATATCTGGAAACTTAGGGTGATGCAATATACCCGTCGCACACACAATAAAATCTGCTACATAAGTTTGCTCTTTACTGGTTTTAACCGTCCATTTACCGCTATTATACTGCGCATCGGTGACCTCTTCATTAAAGCGAATGTCGCGCTTCACGGTATACTTATCAGCCACGTGTTCAAAGTAGTCTTTTATTTCAGGTCCACGGGCAAAAAAGCGGCTCCAGTTTGGATTAGGTTCAAATGAATAAGTATACATGTGAGCAGGTACATCGCAGGCTGCACCAGGATAAGTATTTTCTCGCCACGTGCCGCCTACCGAGTTCTTTTTCTCTAAAACGACAATGTCAGTAATACCTGCTTTACGCAGTTTAATTACCATTAGAATGCCTGTCATACCTGCACCAATAATGACGACTGACGGGTTACGTTTTACTTGAGTCATGAAACACCTTAAATATAATTACTGCTTTTCGATATGGCTACTTTGATTGTGATTATGCTGTGTTTCACGATTCAAAAAGAATTAACATATTGTATACATATCTAGAATAGAAAATTATTCATCATTGATCTACGCTCTAAATAGACTTATATTTGTGATTTTAAGACATGACTTCCATACATTATGCCAATTCGTAACATTAATAGTATACAAATCGTTGTTGCTTATGGCGGTGAATTGGGTATTGACGTGGACCTTTTGCTGCAAGGCTCGGGGCTAGTGAACTCTCAACTGACCGAGCACGACTTGCAAGTTGAAGATAAACAAGAGTTACATGTACTTAAAAATTTAATGACCAATACCACCAGCCCATTCAGGGTAGGAATGGAATTGGGTAGTCGTTATCACCTCACCAGCTATGGCATCATGGGTTATGCCTTGTTAGCGAGTAGCACTCCTAGAAAAGCGGTTGAATTAGGTTTACGTTTTTTAGATTTAACTTATGTCTATTCGAAAATTGAGTTAATAGAGATTAATCAGGATTTATCTCTTAGGTTTTCATGTGATATTGCGGGTGAATTAGGAACACTTATTTTAGCTAGGGACATGATGGGCGCTGCTATAATCCAAAGAGAAGTGTTTGAAAGTGGCTATTTACCTATAAACTTACAATTCACTTCACCTCAACCACTGGGCTTATCACTAGATATTATGCAGCAAATATTGGGGGCTGAAATTCAATTTGATGCAAACTATAACGGTATTGTTTGGGTAGCTGAACAGATGGATCTCCCCTTAGTAAAAGCGAATGCCGCCACCGCTAAAATATGTGAACAGCAATGCAGTCAGTTACTGCAGCAAAAACAAAATTGGAAACCCATAGAGAGGCAAGTTAAAGACACCTTACTGCACTTGGGCTTATCCGCGTCTATGCAAGATATAGCAGATCATTTATCCCGAACGACTCGCACATTACATCGCCAACTAAAACAAGAGCAAACCAGTTGGCGACAAGTACGTGATGATGTCCGTATTGGCATAGCTGAAGAGTTGTTATCGACCCCCATGCAATTGGATGAAATAGCGGACCGACTAGGTTTTAGTGACAGTGCTAATTTTAGTCACAGCTTTAAGCGCTGCAGAAATATAACTCCAAGCCAACATCGGAAGCAAACGATGCATGCCCCAATTTTAAAAAGGTTTAGGTAGTAAACCATGCGCTTTTTTTTGACTCTTTAAACGTTGACAGACTCAACATTGATGTCATAAAAAATTTTCCCTGTCAGTACATATATTCTGCTACTGCAAATCCTTACACGTTATTTTAGTTCTTTTGAATTTTTTATCGTATTAATAATACACCTTAATCTGGCGTTAATTGCTGTGAGCGCTTACGCCAGTCATGGTGTTTGCTAATGGATCGGGTGCTTGTGATTGGCAACCACATAGACTGTGACCATGCGGGAGTGGAATAACTGTATAGATCTCCGGATCTATGCAATGTATGTCACAAACCAACATCGTATAACAAGCCGTCACATGAATAATTATTCACCACATGTTGTAATGACTTAAGAACTGAGTGGAAGCGCAGCGCTGTTTGAAATGATTATAAACTGGTACGCAGCTTCCCACCGTTTGGGGATAAACAATGGCGTTTATTGAATATTAAAACCGACCTGGTGGGTTTTATAATTTTCCTAATACACAACCTAAACTCTTCCAACAAACGCCTCTTGATTATCAGGTGTATCAGATTGGCATTAATATGGTAGAGGTAACTGATAATATAATGTGAACAAACCACTGTCTAAAAATTTAAAACCGCTCAAAGACTATTAATATTTAAAAATATTATTAAATATCAAACACTGGATGCTCCACTTCATGGATTATTTAGATGATGAAAATACCGCTTTGTACTTTCATCGGCACCACAGATAATGGTTATTTTATGCAACTTAAAATGTCTCTTTTAGTAAATTCAGCATGTCATCTACCGACAGCTTAGTGACTGCTTCGTTACCCGATAGTAGTTTGTCTGCTAAGTCTCGTTTATGTTGGTGTAGAGCGACAATTTTTTCTTCTATGGTATTTTGAGCAATGAGTCTATAAATGGTCACTGGGCGAGTTTGGCCTATGCGATGGGCGCGGTCAGAGGCTTGTTCTTCTACGGCTGGATTCCACCATGGATCCATGTGTATTACGTAGTCTGCTGCGGTTAAATTCAAGCCTGATCCGCCGGCTTTTAAACTGATTAAAAATATATCTCCTTCACCACTTTGGAAGGCGTTAACGCGTTTTTGTCGCTGTTTTTGCGGCGTTGAACCATCTAAATATTGATAACTAAACCCTTTGGCCTCGATATGCTTTTTTATAAGCTGTAAGTGCCCAACAAACTGACTAAAAATAAGCGCTTTGTGGTTATTAAGTTTCAGCTCTTCAAGTAGTTCATTCAGGGCGGCTAGTTTGGCGCTGGGTATGTCGGTTTCTGCCATAACTAATTTGGGATTGCAGCAGGCTTGGCGCAGTTTTACTAACTCGGCGAGCATTTTAATTCGCTGCTCGCCTGCATTCGCTTGTTGGTCGTTTTGGCTAATATTGTCTATTGCATTGAGTCTTAATGCTTCGTAAAAATCTCGCTCTTTTGGACTCATTTCAACTCGAATATTTATTTCGGTGCGGGATGGTAATTCAGTTAACACTTGGTTTTTCATGCGCCGTAAAATAAAAGGTTGGATCAATGCTTTAAGTGCCTGGCTGGCTTTTCGCGCAGCGAGCGGGTCTTCGTTTGCATTTTCAATGGGTAGTGAGAACCGTTCGCCAAAGCGTTTTATGTTGCCAAGCAATCCAGGGTTAATAAAACGGAATAAGCTCCATAGTTCGGTTAAATTATTTTCAATGGGTGTGCCCGTGGTGATCATTTTAAAGTCACTTTTTAATGCGAAGGCGGCTTTAGTGCGTTTCGCCAATGGATTTTTTAATGCTTGGGCTTCGTCGGCGACAATAGTGTGCCATTGAACGTCTTTGAGTATTTCACTTTCCCTTTGTAGTAGCCCATAACTAATGATCACGCAGTCGAACGGGCTTAACTCGTTTAACAATTCTTGACGATGTAAGGTGTTAGCTGAGTCGGCAAATAACTTAATATTTAGGGTAGGCGCAAATTTTAAGGCTTCCTGTTGCCAGTTAAAACACACCGATGTTGGGGCAATGACTAAACTTGGCCCATGGTTCGCACGAGCCAATAAAACAGCAAGGGCTTGTAAGGTCTTACCCAAGCCCATATCGTCGGCTAAACAAGCTCCTGCGCCCCAATGTGCAAGACGCGATGCCCAATCAAACCCCACTAGTTGGTAGTCGCGCAATTGTGCTTGAAATGTTGATGGCATTTGCGGTTCAATCTTATTTGCTTGATGCATTTTTTGGGTTTGTTGATCCCACGCATGAATCGTTTTCATACGCATACCTGTTGTGGCTTCTTCCATTTGCAAACTGGCTAAGGGGTGAAATTTACCATCGTCGGTGACTTGATTGATTAACTCGAGTTTGTGGCGTAAATCCTCAGACAAAGCGAGTATTTGATCGTGACCAAGCTCAATAAAGCGACCATTACTGGTTTTGACCAGTTCCAGTAGTTTTCGCAGTTCAAGCACTTGTTCATTGTCTATTTGCAAGTCGCCAGTAATATCAAACCACTCATTTTTTTGACTGAACGCAAGTTGCAGGTGCTGGCTATCTAACTTTTTGGTTAAACTCACTTTTTTGCCTTTCGGCCAGCGCAATACTAAGTCAAAATTTGCTTGGGTAATGGCTACTTCTAACTCTTCTAGAGCCCCTAGCGCCGTTTGCAAATCGTCTAGTAGTAATATGTTATCTGGCATACCTAAGAAGGCGGGACAAGTTTGGTCGAGTTGATCGAGTAATGTTTCTTCTCGTATTAAATCGCGCTGGGTTGCCATGCGCTTGCCGTTTAAATCGGTGGTTAAACTGGCATTGCCAACGGCAGGTTTAAATGCGGGTCCTTTTTCACCAAATGGCATGACCACACAGGTAAATGCTAGTCCGTTTTGAGTAGGCTGAATATTGACCACTAAATTGGGATCACATTGATGGGTTTCTAACCCGGTATCAAGCTCTGTGATATCAGACTGGATATTTAAAAACGGAGCTATCGCCGATATACCTTCTAGTGCTTTGTGTTTTGCACTGATTGGAATTAACAAACCTGCCTCGCCAATTATCTCGGCAACCTTGATGTGATCAGGCTCAAAAATCGTGAGCTGATATTGCGTATCTGAAATAGACTTTAAGTCGTATGCCGGTTGCCCCTCATAATCGCTGATATCATCGGGTAAATCCGCAATACTTAAACAAAGTTGCTCACCGTGCTGGCTAACCAATAACTCAGGCTCACGTTTGATAATCTCAATAACTTGGTTTAAGTCACCTGATTGGTATAAGTTGTCTATACCCACTGCGGCTTTCAGTGCAGACAGGCCTTGTAGTGTATATTCAAGTTTTGAATAATATCCCCAACTTTGATACGCATCAATTGCATGGCAAATCCTCTTATCGCTGTCACTTAAATAGCCAAAAAGAGCGGTTTCTTGTTTCAAACGTTTTAGGGATATTATTCGCCCTTTACTCCAACCTGATTTATTAAATTTTTGTTCGCGAGCCGTTAACGAGTGACCATAACTGTGTTCGAATTCCCAAATTAAACGCACCGGTTTGACTACTTTTTCTGGCGTCGGAGTCGAATTTTTTTGAGCATTTGGATTCAGTGCAATTAATTTATCCAGCGCTAAGTCCCACTCTGATTTAATTTCTATCAGGTTAGTCACATCAATCAATTTTGACTCTAGATCTGGCTTTTGATTACTAAAACTTGCCGCCATTTGAAGACATATTTGCGCAAATAATGAGTAACCAAGTTGATTAAAATTTGTATGATACTGTAATGCTAATTTAGCAAGCTTAGGGTCTTTAGTTTGGTTACACCAAACCTGCGCCAATAAATAATTAAAATAACTGAGCTGATGAGAAAAAAAGTCAATCTCATCGTCAACACTATTATACTCAATATTAATATTATATTTTTCACTCGAAGATAAGCTTGAAATTGGTTTAACAACGCCTTGTCCAATATAATAAAAATCATTATTGGATTTTCGATCGCTTTCTTCAAATTCGACTTGTTGTAGGGCAATTGAAAAATAACTTACATCGTGTTGGTTAGCGTGAACCATCAATACTAGTTTATAAATGTATCCCAACAGGTCATTTAAATATTGTTTTTTGCGTTTAGTCAGTTTGTTTTTAGCGAGCATTGCTTGCTCAAAATAGTCGATAGACTGCTGATTTTCTCCCCTTAGAAAGCAATATGTTCCTTGCAACTGCAATCCATAGCTACTGAGGTCTGTTAAAACTTGTATGCGCTCAAAATCGTCAAATCGCATTTGATATAAATACTGCTCTGCAAGTAGATGATGACAGTCAATATTGAATGCTGAACCTGTTTTATCAATATTCGCAGCACAAACTTGTTCTAATAATTGAATGGGGTATTCACAACTTTGCCCTTGTATTTGAAACGTCCTAATCAGGGTTGCAAACGCTTGGTATTGCAACACCTTAGGTAGTTGTAAGAATGTGACCAAGTTGAATGGTAAAAAAAGAATTTCAAGTAAAATACTATTTTTCGAGTGGTCAATAATTTGTGGATTTTTATTGAAGTTTAATTCACTCATCATGCCTTCTATTTTATTCAAATAATAGAAATCACGTATAACTCTGCCCTCATCAATATCTTTTTTCTGCCAACTGTAACTGTTCACTACAGGCACAACCTGTTCGGCAGCCATCATTATCTCGAGTAAATTTTTGTGTGGTGTATCATCTTTGGTAAAATCAAATAAGGTGTGAAATTGATCAATCTCAGCGGTTAAACGATTGGCGAGCAATCTGTTGATTTGTAACCCCTCTTTGTTAGGGGTTAATAATAATTGTTTAGTCAGCAGGTCTCTGCATGGCTTTGATAAGAGATATTCCTTCTTAGTTTTTATTAAAAATCCTTCATCACTTAATATCTCGATGACATCTTCTAACTTTTTAATGCCAATCGGTTTGTACACCACAGCCAATATTATCAGTACACTTTGTTGGCGGTCATCAAGTTTTAAAAAGGCTTGGTACAAGGATTCTATTTGTTGGTAGATTGTTGGCTGGATTAAAGCAGCAAGCTTCATAATTGTGTGATTCTTAATATATATTCATCTTTAATGACCTGAAATTAACAAAAATACCGCAGCTAAACAATTAATCTTAAAAATAGCATGACTTTTTTTGATAGACATTTTTGTTTAGGTACTTTCCAGGTGTTCTCTGTACAAACTATTCGTTAAAAAGGTGTAAGGTCAGCTATTTTCATTCTAGGTCAATTGTGTGTTTGACGAAGAAAATTTACTTATCTTGATGCGTCAACTTACTTGACAAACATGAACAGACACAAGTATGTTCATTAATTTTTTCAGTGTATTAAAAATCAAGTGGATTGGGTCAGCACCCATTGCGACTGACGCGGGCTTAAGTGATAACATACCACTGACTTTAGCAGACGAGGTCAGTTAACCGTAACCGCAAAAAAAATACGGCTCGTGGTGATTTTAAAGCTTACTTTTTTACTCAATCGGCTCCCAAGCTGTAAATAGGAGTACCCGATGGCCCGCCTCAATTCCAGCTTATTGCACAGTTCGAATTTATGCACAAAATTATTAACACCGTGGCGTTTTAAAATTTACTGCCGCTTTGTGTTTTGTACCCTCGCTGCACAACGATGGTTAGTTCAAGGCATATCAATACTGTGCTTTGTAGTGTTCCCAACACAGGCTACGGATTACACTTTTTCAGACGGATCAAGCACATTCCCCGCAGGGTGCAGTATCACCAGTACAGGTAATTATTCTTGTGGTGTGTTGACCCTCTTAGTAGGCGACACAATAATCATTGGTGATACCAAACCCGTGACCATCACTTTCAGCGGTGCGTTTACTACTGCAGCGGCTAATTTAATTAACCCGGGTGGGACAGCCTCGGATCTAAATATTGTTATGATTGGTGTGCTCACACTTGGTGACGACACAGTATTCAATGCTAACGTGACCGCTACAGCTGCGGTTAATTTAGGTATTGGCAGTACTTTGAGCGGTTACATTGATACAGTCAGCACTAACAGCACAGCCAACGTTACAGGCATTATAACTCTAGGTGCTAATAGCAGCGTGGGTAGCCACATTATGACTGATGCCGGAGCAGTCACAGTCGGTAATTCTGGTTCTGTCGAAGGTGGTGTTTCCACAATAGCTGGCGTTGTTACTCTCGGGCTTAGTACCGCAGTGTCTGGTTCAATTAGTACAGTTTTAGGCGCAGTCAACATAGGAGGTTCGAGTACAGTCGGCGGTGGGATCACCACTGAAGCCGGTGTTGTCACACTCACAACTAATATTAAAATTGGCGGTGATATCAGAACCATAGGCGGTGGTATCACGATTGGCAACGGTAGTTCGACTTGTGGCAGTGCCATTTCAACTGGCGCCGGCGTCGTCACACTCGCAAATAATGTAGAAATTGGAGGCGATATAAGTACTGTTGCAGGCGCCATCACTGTGGGTAATGGCAGCACAGTCGGAGGCGATATCACTCCTTCGGGTGCTGGTGTTGTGACGTTAACAGGCGTCTTGGTCGGTGGCAAAGTCGAAACTGGTGCTGGTGCTATAAATTTGACCAGTTCACGAGTCCGAGGCACTGTGTCTGCGACGGGAGCTGGGGTTGTTACCTTAACCAGTAGTGTGGCTGAAGACACAACACTCGTTGTGCCCGCTGCTCACGCCTGCCCGATAACATCTCAGTTTCATCACATCCAAATCGAATATGATGGTGCAGGTTCGACTTGCGCTATTAAAAACTTTAAAGTCAAAGCCTGCGTTGATGCGGCATGTAATACGTTAGTTGACAGCGGAGATGTTACAGCAATCTTAGAACCTTTTGGTAGCACCATTAACATCGGTGTTAGCGGATGGGCAACGTTGTCCGTAACACCTTCAGTTGCTGGCTACACATCACTTCGCGCCACATCTGTTTCGCCAACACCCGCTTCGTCTTCAACAGTTTGTTTGAATACTACAACAAACTTAACTGATTGTAGCTTACTGGTTTTGGCTTGTGCGAGTGGTGGCTTTGCGTGTCTGGAAAATGGCGTAAACTCTTCCTGGGATGCAGCTGCGCGAAAACCGCTTTACACAAAGCTGGTGAATACCAACTTCATAGTCGACATCGTTGCACTAAAGTCAAACGGTACACTGGAAACTAATTATGTGGCCATCGGCGGAATAGCTAAAGCTGTCATGTTTGAGTTAGTGGATGGTACTGGCGATGACGCTTGTATCGATCGAACCGCCATTGGTCCTTCTATATCACAAACTCTGAGCTTTTCAGACTCAGATTTGGGGCGTAAAACTGCCAGCATGAGGGTAACTGAAGCCTACACCAACCTGCGCTGCCGATTGACCGATATCAATCAAGTGCCCGCTGCCGTGAATTGCTCAACGGATAGTTTTGCGGTGCGCCCGTTAGGATTTACTGTGAATTCGTCCAACGCTAACGCTGATAATAATGGTCAGAATACAACAGCGTCACCTGAAATCAAGGCAGGCATATCATTTAATCTTACCGCTGACAGTTCAACTGTTGGGTACAACGGCACGCCCCTTATAGATACCAGCGCAGTAGAAGCGCATTCAGGAGCCATTTCAAATGGTGCTCTTTCTGGTGAATTTAACGCGGCTGATACTGCATCTGGTATAGCATCAGGCAGTCGTTTTACTTATAGTGATGTGGGATATTTTAGAATGGGTGCACATGCCCTAACCGATAGCAGTTTTACTATGGTTGATCAGTCTGATAACGATTGCACCGATGATTTTTCAAACACATTGAACGGCGGGAGATATGGCTGTAAAATTACTAATATTACTAATACGAGTTATTTTGGCCGATTCTATCCAGATCATTTTGATGTAGTGGTGGCACCGGGATGTAATACTGGCGGATTCACTTATTCCGCTCAACCATTCACGGTGATGGTAACTGCCAAGAATGGGTTCGTACCATCTACCATTACGTCTAATTATGATGGTTCAACCCTTCCTAATTTTGCTCAGACAGTCACGTTTTCTGATATTAATAATGTTGCAGAAGGTTTCCTTTCGCCTACTATTATAAATGCTAACGCATTTTCGATGGGCGTAGCCAACCCAATACCAGCATTTACCTTTAATAATGTAGCGACCGCGCCAATAATCATTAAACTACACGCTGTCGATACTGACTATGTGAGTTCATCTGGCTATGAATCAGAAGCAACAAACACTATACGTAGTGGTCGAATACGACTACTTAATGCCTATGGCTCAGAGATTTTAGACTTGCCAATGACCATGCGTGCAGAGTATTGGCAAAATGCCACAAACGGCTGGCAGACTAACACGGCTGATACTTGCACCGATGCCACCCTGTCGTTTTCTGCTATTCTTCCAACAGATATTACAAGCAATACTTGTGTATTGGATACGGGTAGCTCTTCTGGTAATAGTAGCAAAGGGTGCTCTATAACGGCTTCCAGTAACAAGCAATACTCAGAAGCGGGCGTGAATGATTTTACGGGGAATTTTAATCTTTGGCTTAAAGCACCTGGCTCTGGTAATTCAGGATCACTAGTTGTTACAGCAATGGTACCACCTTGGTTGCGATATAATTGGACTGGGTTAAAAGCTAACCCCAAAGGTCTCGCTAGTTTTGGTGTTTCTAAATCAGACTCTAGTAAAATTGTGCATCGCCAGGAGAGGTATTAATGCAAGCATGTCGACACCTTGCCCGGCAACCAGTTTCTTATGTTGATGGATTTACGCTCATTGAGCTAATAATAGTCATAATACTGGCTGGTATTTTGTCAGTGGTTGCTTTGCCACGTATTGCTAGTAATACTTTTGATGAGCGTGGTTTTCATGATTCGGTAAAATCTGTGTTGCAACATGCGCGACATGTGGCTATAGCTAGTCGGCGTTTTGTCTGTGTTGATGTTGCAGATGGTGTTGTTTCGCTGACGCGTGATGAAGCTTTACCTGATGGAAAAACATCAATAGAGTGTAATGCTGCACTTGCACTGCTCTTACCGGAGAAAAGTTGTGCGTCAACTAATCAGATATGTGCCCCAGACGGGGTTTTTATCAGTGGTACATCGAGTCTGATTTTTGATCCACTTGGGCGTTTAGTTGACATGCCAAGTGCCGTGGCCTCTGCGGCAAACATTACGATTAGTAATCAACCCAACATTACAGTTGAGCCAGAAACAGGATTCGTAGAATGATACTTCAACGGGGTTTAAGTATGATTGAGTTGGTGGTTTTTATCGTTGTAGTTTCAATTGGAGTGCTAGGGATACTGTCAGTATTTAATGTCGCATTGAGGGGAAGTACTGATCCTCTGGTTAACAAACAATCGACTGCTATAGCTGAGGCGATGTTAGACGAAATACTCGCTAAAGATTTTACTGTGGGTGGTTATTTAGAAAATGACCATACAAAAAGTGACCGAGCACAATTTGACGATATCAGCGATTATGCTGGTTATGACCAGACCGGTATTAAGGCGATTGACGGGTCACCAGTCATCGGCTTAGAAAATTATAAAGTAGCTATCATTATTGATACATCATCTTCAGATAACAGTTTTTCTCTGAATTTACCTGCTGGTGATATAAAGAAAGTGACGGTTGCAGTGACTAGAGGGGTTAATACTATTACGCTTACTGGCTATCGAACAAATTATGAATAAGTCATTAACCCAAGGTTTCACACTACTCGAGGCTGTCCTTACCATTATTATTACAGGTATTCTGGCTGGTATGGTGGCGGTGTTTATTAGGGCACCAGTGGACAGTTATACTGATACAGTCCGCCGTGCAAATTTAACCGATGCTGCAGATGGTGCCCTACGCCGTATTTCCCGTGATATACATGCAGCCCTACCCAATAGTTTGCGAAGTGAAGAAAGTCCTGTCAGTAATAACTGCGTTGAGTTCTTGCCAGTGGTGGGTGGTGGACGTTATCGGGTCGCACCGAGCATTACTGGGACAGGCGACATTCTGAGTTTTTCGGCAGTAGATAATTCGTTTGACGTGCTTGCAGGCACTAATCTACCTGATTTTTCTTCAGGTGACATCTACCATGCTGTTATATACAATCTCGGTATTCTTGGTGCAGATGCTTATGATGCTTCAGGGCTTAAACCTATACGCGCAGCCATCAAAAGCACAGCCTCTTCAAGCAATATTGAATTGGATGGGTCCAATCAGTTTCCCTTTGAATCACCCGGTAAACGTTTTCAGGTGATACCAAACTACTCTGTGGTGTATTCATGTGACACGGTGAGCCGTGAGTTAATCCGAACGACAAGAGCCATAACCTCTTTGCAACTGCCTAGTTGTCCAGAATCGGGTGAAGGTGATGTACTTGTGAGTAATGTCAGTACCTGTAGTTTTATCTATACGCCCGCAGTTTCCCAAAGAAATGGATTGCTCACCATGCGCTTAGGCTTAGAAAAATCGGGCGAATCCATTCAACTATACCAAGAGGTGCATGTTAATAATGTTCCCTAAATCACAACAAGGATTTACACTTGTCACGGCCATATTTTTGTTGGTAGTGCTGGCAGGGTTAGGCGCGTTTATGACCACTATTTCGATTAATCAGCAAATTGGATCGGCACTTGATTTAATGGGTTCTAAGGCTTACCAAGCAGCACGATCAGGTACTGAATGGGGGCTTTACGAGGCGCTTAAGACTACCTCTTCTTGTGTGCCATCGACTGATATCGGAGTGATAAATAACATGAGAGTGACGGTAACTTGTAACGTTCTTGCACCAACAGCCAGCTTAACAGAAGCGGGTATGGGCGTGATTTATTCCATCACCGCGACTGCTTGTAATATTCCCGATAATGCCACCAATAATGACGATTGTCCGGGGGTTGTATCAAACCCTGATTATGTTGAACGTAGGTTCACTGTATTGGCAGATACAACGCAGCAATAAGTTAAAAAGCTTAATCGACATCATTGGTTTTCCTGACTTAGATTGTACCATAATCGATAACTGCGACTCTTTCAAATTTCGACTCTGGCTCCTCTGATTAAAAGTAAACCAGACCTACGACTTTAGGCCGCAGTAATACACCTCCCCTAGCCATATAGTGTGCAAACATCGGGCGAATGATAGGTGAATGATAGGTAAATAGCGGACACATTGCACACCATCAGTCATCTCGGTACATCATATTTGGAAAAGCAGGATTAATTAACTAAGAGATAGATGTAGCAACCTAATATGCTATCCAAGTTAATGAAATAAGTCAGATATAGTGTTCATTGCGACTTATTTTTTGAGAACTTGTATGACACCTAATAGTCTGATGGTCCAATGGCCACATTATATTAATCTTGTAAGCCAAACGGATTATCGATGCCGCTACTAGGCTGAGTAAACCAGCGTGCACCTTGCTCCGTCATATAAAAATGGTCTTCTAGACGAATGCCAAACTGATCAGGCACCACCAACATGGGTTCATTGCTAAAGCACATGCCTATGCCAAGAGGTGTTTTATTACCACCAACTAAATACGGCCACTCATGGATGTCTAAACCAATACCATGGCCAGTTCGGTGCGGACAGCCAGGTATTTGGTATTCTGGACCCAATCCTTGTGATGCTAAATAAACACGCGCTGCGTTATCAACCACTTCGCAAGTCACACCAATTTTTGCAGCGTTGAAAGCGGCAAGTTGTGCGGCTTTCTCCATATTCCAAAACTCCCGCTGCTTCGTTGTAGGCTCACCAAAAACATAAGTACGGGTAATATCTGACAAATAATCATGCACTTTACAGCCGGTATCAATTAATACCATATCCCCTGCCTTCAGCACTTGTGCATCTTTAACACCATGGGGGAAAGACGTGGCTACCCCAAAAAGTACAATGCAAAAATAGTTACCCGGCGCACCCACTGCTTGGTGTGCACGTTTAATAAATGCTTCTACTTCTGTGGTGCTGATGCCTGCATAAAGCATACTTGCCGTAGCTTTATGAACAGCAAGTGTCATGTTCATTGCAGATTGCATTAGTGCAATCTCATTATTAGATTTGTGCATTCTGCAATGGGCAGTCACTGGTTGTGCGTTGATCAGGTTTAAGCCAGTTTGGGCTTTATTGATACCGTCAAATATAAAGAACTGCGCACTTTCGTCAATGCCTATGATGGCGATATCGCTTATATCTAATTGTTTTAATATCTCTACAAATAACGTGAAGGGGCTTTGATGTTCTTGCCAGCCATGTATTGGCCCATCTATAACCTTAAAACCATTTAAAGTGCCAATTTCAAAATAGGGCGCTATATATTGCACAGTACCAACAGCAGGCAATATAGCTCCGACTAAACGTTCGCTCGCGTACCATTTCATACCAGTGAAGTATGTAAGATTTGTGCCTGCATTTAGGTAAATAGCGTCAATATTGTTTGCTTGCATATAAGCTTGCGCTTTAGCAATGCGTGCTAGATTTTCTTTAGGTTGGATTGGTATAAGTGTCTTTGTCATATCACTTAATGTGGCTAATGCTTGCTCTGGTGTTTGAGTACCAATACCCATGGTCGTCATTTTTTCTCCTTAGCGTTTTGGGAGCTCTTATTTGTATGGATTACGTAAGTTTTTAGTTCTATTTCAATTTATCTGCGGTGCTATTGCCTTTCATTCTAATCCTCTTATAAGCATGATCGCCTTATGTCTAGATTACAATACATATAAACGCCGTCGTTCAGGTCCTTTGGCGTTTAAATATGTGTGGCAACGCCAACATCCTAACTAAGTAATTACTTAGCTTTTAAGCCAAGTGTCTTGCTGACATCTTTTTCTAAAATAAGTAAAGGCATTCCACCTTTAATTAGCACCGCATCGTGGAAGGCGCGAATGTCGTAATTATCACCGAGTTGCTCTTGGGCTTCATGGCGTAAGTCCAATATTTTTATCATATCGATCATATCCAAGAGTCTGGCATGGTTATATAACGTTCTATTTCTGATACCACTTCAGAACCCATACCCATGGCATTATGCTTTCATAAAATGCCCCATAAAATCACTGCATAGATGATGGCAAAATTAATGGGTTTTTCACCATATATAGTTATTCATCGTTTAACAATAAAACCGTTTATCCAATCTATTGAGTGGTACCGCATTAAAAGACAATGCTTTGTAAGTAGTTGCTTCAAATGTAATACATCCGACGGACCTCGATGTTATCGATGCATAAAGGTTACTCCTTTACAGTCTTGTCAACTCCACCTTAGCAATTTTCTGATACAGCTATGCCAACCAAGATGTTTAGGTTGATTAACTCAACTCAGTGCTAGCCATACACCTACGCCAATTAATAAGGAGCCAGAAATAGCGTTCATCCATTTAATATTATTACCTCTGTTGAGCAGCGTTTTTAAACCCTTTCCTCCTGTCGCATAAATCAGCATACAGATAAACTCGCTAAGCATAATAATACTCACAAGGGCCATAAGTTGAAACGTAATAGGTTGGGTTGCATCGATAAATGGCGGTAAAATAGATAGCATAAACGCCCAACCCTTGGGGTTAGCGATGGCTGTTACAAAGCCTTGTGATATTAAAGCATAACGATTAAGTGCTAAGTCCATCTCTGTGCTCAGAGACAGTTGTGTACCCGACCAATACATTTTGCATCCTAAATAAATCAGATATAACCCGCCAATCCACTTAAACCAGATAAACAATGTAGGATAATTTAACATAATTGCGGCAGCGCCCATCACTGCAGATACAGCGACCAGTGCCACGCCGCAGACTTCGCCCAACATCATCCATAAAGTGCGACGTAAGCCAACTTTTAGTCCCAAAGTCATGGCCAACGTCATACACATTCCTGGCGTAATCGATATAAAAAATATAGTAGGAATAAATACGACGAGTGTGGTGAAAGTTGGCATATGACATCATTAAAAGAAAAACTGACGCGTATATTACGGCCCTACTGAGAGTTTGGGAATTTTATAAAGCATTAACGTTGATAAAATTGTGACAATAACACTGTTCAGGATCTCTAACTAAGTGTGTTGATACACATTCCACTCTAAAATATGTGGATCGGATGTTTCGTTTAAAGTGGGTTTGATGATAGTAAAATACGCAGAAATCTTGACATCTTTGTTACTCAGTCTGCTGAGCAACAAATCCTAGTGTCTAAGTGTAGTGGCTTACATGACGTTGTAATTGTTGTAAATACCCGTTTTGGGTCACATCATCTAACCAAGCAACTTTAAAGGCGTTAACTTCTTTTTGTAAAAAAATCAGGTTTTCATTTGAATACGCCCTAAAATAGGTAGGGTCGTCGGAATTAATCGTAACTAACATCTCTTTTTTGAGCATTTTGTGGACTTCAACAGAGGTAAGCGACTGCACTACAAACCGATTAGACACTGGACACACAGTTAGTCCTATTTTTTTGTCTTTGATCAGTTCACACAATACTTCGCTTTCTAGTGAGTTAATCCCATGATCAATGCGATCAATCTGGATATCGCTAATACATTGTTCAATATGTATCAGGC
>JBNMPD010000053.1:0-16965 GCA_051276225.1 Flavobacteriales bacterium | reverse complement strand
ACTGTTCATTTGCGCTTAAAGTCAGGCGAAAATAAAGTTTAAATGAAGTAGTAAAATATGTGAGACACCTAGAAGTTAATTTGCTAATAGCTTTCTCTGCTTTTTTAGCCTCACATGAATAGCATATCCTTGTACAAGGACTGACCAGTAAAAAGTATTTGAGTATTTGAGTTATTGAGGCCAGATAAAATATAATTAGGCAGTAAATATTCGAATATAAAAATATCCACTACACCTAAAAAATACTGTTTAGGTTCGGTATATTGCCTATGAGCATCAGGTTAATATGCCAATGCCCAACAACACTTGTTCAAACTATTAAAGTAATTAGGTAAATCAGAAGCCAGCTTATTCGAAATTAAAAAGCTGGGCACTGAAGATTAATTTAAAATTAGAAGCTTATTGGTCCAGAGGTATATTAAATTCTTCAGACAACTCAAAGTCACCTGCTACTTCAGTAATTTTACCTTCAACAAATTTAATCGTCAGTTCCTTGCGAAAATCTTCGCCGCGCTGCTTCATGCCGCGTTTCATTGAATAAAGGTAGTACCAGGTATCATGGTCAAATGCATCTTCCAAAACAGGTTTACCTAACACATAGACGACTTGTTCCTTGGTCATCTCAATCCTGAGCTTTGAAACGTCTTTTTCATCCAAAAAGTTACCTTGGGGTACATCAATTCGGAAAATCCAATCAGCGCAAGCTGACAACATTATGGTGGCGGCTAATATAACCAGTAGATTCTTGAACTTCATTATTACTCAGTATCTCGGCGTGTAAAAAAACAAAAATGGATAAGAGTGAGAGTAACTCTCTCTTCTTTGGCGAAGCATCCTAACCCAGCCGCGCCAAGGCAATCAATGCTTAATTGTTATGAATTACTGATTTGTAGTAATTCTCTAGCATTCGCTATGGCTGATTCGGTAAGAGTATCTCCAGCTAGTAGACGTGCTAACTCTTCAATTCGTTCATTTTCTTGTAAACTAATCATATGTGTCTCTGTGGTTTTTTTGTCACTGAACTTTGTAACAAACATTTGATTATGAGCACGGGCAGCTACTTGGGGTAGGTGTGTCACACAAATTACTTGTACAGAATCACCTAATTTTCGCAGCAATTGACCTACTACCGATGCAGTTGAACCACTGATGCCGCTGTCAACTTCATCAAAAATCATAGTGGCAATATCATTGTTACTTGAGCTGATCACTTGAATGGCTAAACCAATCCGTGATAATTCACCACCTGATACAACTTTTTCAAGGTTATCAAAAGCTTGCCCTAAGTTAGTTGACACCAAAAACTTCACCGAATCTAATCCAAGTTTGTTAGGTGTGCCTTCTATGTGATGCTCAACATCAATCTTAAACACCGCCTCTGCCATGTTCATCTGGTGAATATTCTTTTCTACTAGTTTAGCAAAAGACTTGGCTGCTTTTTGTCTTGATAGACTAAGTTTATGCGCAGCCCGGTGATATTGCTCATCAAGCACGCGAAGTTGTTCTTTTAATTCTTCTAACAATGAATCGTCTTTAACTAACTCACTAAACTCAGTGCTGAGTTGTTGATGAAAATCAAATAATGTTTCAGGCTGAACATTATGCTTTCTGGATAAATCTAAGGCCTGCGAATAACGTGCTTCAACGTTCTGCATGCGCATGGGGTCAATTTCGAGTTGTTCAGTATAAGCTCTGAGTTCGTTAGCCGCTTCGTCTATTTGAATGCAAGCCTCAGCTAACATAGTCACAATAGGGGCCAGACAAGGGTCATGTTCTTGTAACTCCGTTAAGCGATCAATACTGCTTTGTACTGCAGATAAAGCATTGAAGTCCTCTGCTTCATAAAGTTGGTGAAAACTAATTTGACTTTGTTCCAGTAACGTTTGGCTATGACTGAGTTTTTTATGTTCAAGCTCTAGAGCGATAAACTCCCCTTGAGCTAAAGCATAATCGTCTAGTTCTTGAATTTGATAGGATAACAGTCGGCCACGATCTTCGCGTTGCTGCTGACCTTCCAACAAATTTTGATAGTGTTGGCGTTGAGTCCTCAGTATTTGATAAGAATCTGCAACTTTGTTGAGTAAAGTATCATGTTCAGCATATTGATCGAGGAGATGGCGTTGATTGTCACTCTTTAATATTTGTTGATGAGCATGTTGCCCATGAATGCTCAATAAGAATTGACCTAAGTTTTTTAATTGCTGTAAAGGCACAGGTGTTCCATTTACAAAAGCTTTTGAGCGCCCCTCTGAAGATATTACGCGCCTAATAAGCACTTCATGGTGGTCTGACAATTCATGTTCTTCAAGCCACTTTTGAGCTGCTGGTAGCTGCTTGACATTAAACCCTGCACTTACTTCGGCTTTGCTTGCACCTGTGCGAACCATGCCACTGTCAGCTCTATCACCTAAACACAATCCTAATGCGTCAACTGATATCGACTTACCCGCACCTGTTTCACCGGTAATGGCTGTCATACCTTGTCTAAAATCAACGTCTAGTGTTTTAACTACGGCAAAATTTCGAATAGATAGATGGGTAAGCATTTTGAGTCCTCGATAAAGACATACAGTAAAGCATGTTTATATATACAGTGTTTACAAATATAAACATGCTTTTGCTTAGTGTCTAGTTATCTCTTTAAAAAAATGCAAAACTTATTTAATATAATTTACTTCCCCAACCAAGTTTTGTGCGTAACACATTGAAATAGTTATAGTCTTTGGGATGTATCAAAGAGAGCTTGGCCGGATTTTTACATATAATAATTTCGTCGCCAGGTAATACTGTTAACACGATATGGCTATCACAACTGACTTGCATATTATCAGTGTTTTCAGGGGAAACTTTTAATTTCACTGTGCTATTGGCGTCCACTACTATTGGCCTGCTGCTTAGTGTATGTGGAAACATTGGTACTAGCGTTAACGCATCTAAATTAGGTGTTAGAATTGGGCCTCCACCGGACAAAGAATAAGCTGTAGATCCTGTAGGCGTGGCCACAATTAATCCATCAGAACGCTGACTAAAGACAAAGTTATCATCAAGATATACTTCAAACTCCATCATATGCGCCACCTTTCCGTGGTGTATGACTACCTCGTTTACTGCAGAGTCTTTGCTTTGCACTCTACCATCTCGATACACCTCAACTTCTAGCAAGAAACGTTGTTCTATTTGGCAATCGCCATCAAAAATACTATCAAGCTGCGGTTCAAAGTCATCGGGGTTGATGTCGGTCAAAAATCCTAAGTTACCGCGGTTAACTCCCACCACAGCTACATTGAATTCTGCCAGCACTCTTGCTGCCCCAAGCATATTTCCATCTCCACCCACAACTATGGCTAAGTCAGCTTGTTTGCCAATTTTTCTTATATCGGCAGATTCATAACCGTTTGCATCTAATTTTTGTGCAGTATTCGTCTCGACTAATACCCGGCAGCCCCGTTTAGTCAAATAGACTATTAATGCTTTAAGACTTAAATTTGCACCTTGGTGTGCTTGTTTGCCAATTAAACCTACGGTTTTAAATTTCATTAAACACATCATATATAACGATTTGTTCGAGTATAACCATGGGAGAGTTTGAAAGTCATATTTTTCGTTTGGAATATTTTATTGACTGTAGGATTTGATCCTCTCTATAGTGTGTCTTTAATTTTTTATTCAACTAGATAAAAGGGCACTAATTGATGGGGCCACTGATGTTAGATGTGTCAGGTTTTGAACTGACACACGAAGAGATAGATATCCTCGATCATCCTTTAATTGGCGGGCTTATTTTATTCAGCCGCAACTATTACGACCAAAAACAGCTTTCTGACATCGTCCGGCACATCAGAAGTGTGGCTCGCAATGATATTTTAATTGCGACAGACCATGAAGGGGGAAGGGTACAGCGCTTTCGTAAAGGTTTTAGCAACATTCCTGCAATGGGCAGTATTGCCTATCAATCTGATGAAAATCTTCAGCAATCAAGTTATTTATGTGAACAATTTGGCTGGTTAATGGCAGCTGAATTATTAGCTTTTGATATCGATATCAGTTTTGCCCCCGTACTCGATATTCAAGGAGTATCGGAAGTGATTGGTGATCGCAGTTTTCATCAACAACCGGAAAAAATTATTCAATTAGGCAGTGAATTTATAAAAGGTATGCAGCGTGCTGGAATGTCTGCCACGGGTAAACATTTTCCAGGACATGGCAACGTACGCGAAGATTCGCATATCGCGATGCCAATAGACTCTCGCAGCAAAGAAGATATATTTGCTTTGGATATGGCCATTTTCAAATCCATTCATCAACAAGGGTTATTGGACGCTGTAATGCCAGCTCATGTTATTTATTCTGATGTAGACGATTTACCAGCAGGCTTTTCACAAATTTGGATCAAACAGATTTTGCGTCAAGAACTGGCTTTTAATGGTGTTATCTTTTCTGATGATTTGTCGATGCAGGGGGCAGTGCAAATGGGCAACATTACAGATCGCGCAGAATTGGCAATAACCGCAGGCTGTGACATGGTGTTGGTGTGTAACGATCCACAGGGAACTATCGATGTGATTGATGGTTTACCCTCAGACATGGGTCTGCATGTAAATAGTATTGCTAGAATAAATAGCCTCAAAAAATCCGCGGTATTAGACTTTTCTAGCCTGATAAAAACTATCGACCACCAAGTTGCCAGCAGAGCATTAGATAAATTTTATGCAAACTAAAAATTAATTAATTGCTTGCTCGCTCGCAACATTATTGTGACGTACAGTCGAAGCGTTCGATAGTAAATATAGGTTTAAGTAAATTAGAACGCATTACTCAGGCGGCTAGTAAACACTGAACTATTGGAAGACATTAAAACAAGTCGTTTACTTTAATACCTAGACTGCAATCACAATGAAGCCCCCTAAAAAAACTAGCTAAATGCTTATTAGGGGGCAATATTTTAAATTAGTCTGTATACAATCTAACATATGCTTACGTGCCAATATCAGCCGCTGAGATAGCAAATTTTCTATGCGTGGTTTGGGCGGAAACCGGCCGTAACCAATGTGCTTAAATTGCAGTAATAAACACGTCTTGTGACCAGTAAATAAGCTTATCTACTCATGGCACACTTTCATACAAATACCTAAATTAATAATGAAAGTGTTACTGGCAATGCAACACGCTGCTTTTCTTTACCATCATGCTGATCCTTCCATCAGTTCGTTTGCCTTAAGACCAATATAATCAGTGCCTGTTTAATAGAGCATTTATACGTATTGTTCCCCATACTTTGCAACGATTCTAGATAGTTTTATTATTCCTATAATGGGTGTTATTTTTCTTTTCTTTTCTTTCTATTGATACTCGACAACGCTGTTTGTTGTGATGAACAATATTGATATCTTTTGTTAGCTAAGCCGCCCTTAGATCTGTCTTGACAGGAGGCCTAAAACGCTAGAATTGAAAAACTACTATAAGTTTTTAAGCTATACACAAACCAAAAGGAAGCGTCCAACATGAAAGGACCTAATTTGAAAAAATGCTAGAACGTTTGCCTCAGTCAGATGGGACGGCTCGAAGGAGATTAGTTTCCGGAAGTATAGTGCTTATAGGTGTTGCCTTGGTAGTCCCTTAGATAAGTGAATGGGTGGTAATAGGTGAAAATAAGCTTAGTTTAGGGGATGTTCTTACAAGCCTAAGCTTGTGCTGATTGCCATTCTTGTGGTTTATGCGGCAGGTAGCCTAGTTGAGATGGTGAATTGGGTATATTTTGTGGTGTGAGCGAGTTTGAGGTACTTATGGCATGGGGTCTACCTCGTCAACGAGCAATGGTTGAGCATTCATCAATCTCAAAAATTATATGTTATGTGTTGTTATTGTCCCTCGTACCTATTGTATTGTTATGGCAAGTAGCAGTAGGTGTCTTGTAGGTAAGACTCAATACAAAATCGACCAAAGGTCAAAACTAACGCTCATAGGACGAGATGCTTTTGAAAGTTTACCAATCAATGTATAAGAGGGATTAAATCGACCAGTTGGTGATAACGCAGAATATGCACTTAGACACATTTCGGAATCACTAAAGAACGAGGCAGATCGCAAATGGGCTCGGCTTTTGTTAAATCGTGTTAAAGGCCTTTCATCAGTGACTTCCAGTATATTCCTGATTGGAATCGTTGCTTGGTTTGTAGCTTCAGTCGATTCTTCGTTAGATGAGTCTCCATTATCCCAAACAGAAACGAAAGATTTGATTAAGCAAAACACAACTTGGAACAAATTAAGTTCAGATGATAAGAATCATCTAAAAACATCTCGAATTCAGTTCCCTGACTTTACATATTCCGAAGATGGGCTAGTGAGGCAAGGTATGTTTTCGGAGGTGAAAAAAGGTAGTGGCTTGGACGTAGCGGAAGTAGGCTGCCTGCTAGATAATTTGGTGATAAATTCATGGTATGAAGATTACTCAAAGATGAATGAAGAAAAATTTTGTGATGACTACAGAATTTATTCCGTAGAGAATTCGATTAATCGCTCGTCTTTGAGCGAATTAGCAGGAGGTGGTTTGACCATCGATGCGGCGGTAAATTTCGGTAAAATTGATGCGATTATGTTGATCTCGCCTTGGATAGAACCGATTGCTGACAGTGGCACAATTATCAGTAATGAACGCAACGACATCTATATTCATGAATTTTTAGAGACGAACTTTACATCCCACATTCAAAATGGCGACCGTTTTGACCATCGAGTAAATTTAAAAAAAGCAGTTTTATCGCGCCACCTGTAACCTATATTCAGGTTGCCGGTAGCGAGCTGTTTCATGATCAAGTAATTGAGTCTAGCGAACGCTCCAAACATCAAAAAGACGTGCTGACACTAGGTGTCTTTGCCATGCAATTTCATGTATTTCAAGTATTAAGCCCACACCTAGAAGACAACAAACATGTGACCGGTAAATTAGCCACATTCCTGCAATCTGTATAGCGTTCGCTCGCTTAGCGGCTTGGTATAGTCAAACAGTCTATACTGGCATCGCCTAACTCGGTGCCACCATCGACAGTCAAAATTGACCCATTCACATATTTACCTAAATCGGAACCGAGATAGATTGCTGCATCGGCGATATCTTTTAAAACGCCGATCCGACGAGATGGAACTTTGCCAATCATGGCGTCACGAATTGGCCCTATAGGTGCTAGCCGATCTGCACCTTCGGTACCGTCAATCGCCCCTGGGGAAATACCATTGACGCGTAAACCTGCTGGGCCCCATTCCATAGCCAAACATTTGACTAACATGTTGATGCCGGCTTTAGCCGCGCACACATGCGCTTGAAACGGCATGGGGTTGATTGCTTGTGGTGCGGTAATTGCGATCAATGATGCATCCTTATTCACGTAGTTAAAGCCCAGATGAAATACATTATAAGTGCCGATTAGGTCAATATCGATTACGGTCTTGAAACCTTTTGGGTTAATAGCGACTGCGGGTGCCGGAAAATTGCCGGCTGCGCCAGAGATTAAAATATCAATCTTGCCTAATTGGTCCACGCTCGCTTGCAGCGCTGCTTGTACCTGTTCTGGATCACGCACATCAGCACTCAAGGCGATTGCTTTGCCACCAACCTCAGTCATGATCTCATCAGCCGCAGCTTTTGCTTTCTCAGGGTTTCTACCTAATACCGCTACGCTGGCGCCAACCGCTACCAAGCCTTTGGCGATACCTAAGTTTATGCCGCTAGTGCCGCCAGCGATAAAGGCAACTTTACCTGCGAGTGTGTTTTGTTGGTACATAATATTTTACTCCGTTTTGTGGGTAGGTTTTCAACTTGGTAAATCTATTGATGGGTTTTAGTAGCAACACGTTAATTGCATGCCGATTTAGTCAACAATGACACTTATTGTTGATTAAATCGCTATAAATCAGCGATGTCCACCTGTTAGCGTTTATATCTGGGTTAAAATCAATAATAGATATTCATTCGTTACATGGCTTTTTTCATTGTAATTTCGTATTCAAAATTGGAATACAGCTGTCAATGTAAAACTCAAAAATATGAATGGCGTCTACTAAGTATGCGTCATCATCCCTTTTTTGAAGATTATCAATAGGGTGTTGTAATGAGGGATTTTACCGAAGAACAAGATATGTTTCGCGGTGTCTACCGCAAGTTTTTAGAGCGAGTATAGGAGAAATAAACGCTAACCCACATCTAATCAATGAGTACAGGCTGCACTTGGGCTGCAACCATGTAACAGACAGCCTTCTGGATCAGAGCGGATGAAAAGACAGTTAAGACTCTTAATCGTGCTTAAAGCTGACCTCTATCCAAAGTCTACGTATCGGCATCCCTCCTAAATTAGTTGTCATCCTAATGTAATGTCGGAAAACTAGCCGTTAGCAAAATGACGAATGACGACTTAAAGCTGACGTTAGAAAATTTATGCTGTTAGCCACTAATGACCGAATTAAAGAGGCTGGTAATATTTAATTTTGAATGAATTATTACTCTTTAACGGACAATAACGCCCACTTAAGCGGAAAAGTATAGCTGGCTAAAATAAGTGAACGGAGTGAACAAAACAGCCAACTTTATTTTGTCTCTCTTTAAGTTCTTGTGTATGCCCAGCATGGGCATGAACTAATGAGCGTAGGCCGCCCCGGATGTAAGTGCTCTTATAGGAAGATCACCATTAATTTAACTTACCGTTATTAAACGTTAACTACTAGCGAATGGCAAGGGCTTAACCGTGAGGCTTGGTCAGAAGGAAGCTGGACGCAAATTAGCGAGCTGATGAAGACGGGGCGTCCCCAAAGACATCATATGAGGCATAGGCTGAAGGTGAGTTGGCACAAGACGACGAAACCATGTGATCTAATGGCCACCGTAAATGATGCAGCAGTGCAAAGAGCCTAGGCGGCCCCGTTATGCTCTTATTTGGGCGGGGCGGGCCTTCCAGAGAGCTGCTTAACCAGCGATCGGTAACCAACCAGTAAGAATCTGTTATATAAGTGTCTTAGCTTTTCAGTGTCATCGACTGAAAAGAGCGAATACGATGAAAACCGATAGCGTCAACGAGGGCAACTTTGTTGATGATTAAGCAGAAGTCAGCAGACGGCATAGTAGCCAAATGCCCATCGTAATGGATGGGACACGGCGAAGTCTCATGGACGCCCCACCTGAACATTTAGAACAAAGGAGGAGCATTGTCAGACTTGAACACACGAATGCCGTCCGGTAGTGACGTGACTCAGCGTACCGACATGAAACCAGCCTTTAGCGCACATTTACTTGAGCCCATTTTCCAGCCCGCCAATATTTTGCAGGCATGGAAACGAGTTCGAGCCAATAAAGGGGCTGCTGGCATCGATGGGATGAACATTGATGACTTCCCCCGCTTGGGCAAAAGAGGGTAACTGGAAACGTATTATGAATGAGCTTCGCTCTGGACAAAGAGCTTGAGAAACGAGGTCATCAGTTTGCCCGATACGCCGACGACTTTTTCATTTTGGTAAAGTCTCCCCGTGATGGTAAACGTGTGCTAAGTAGTATCAGCAGGTTCCTGTGTCACCGTTTGAAACTGGTCGTTAATACGACCAAAAGCCACGTCGTTAAAACCAGTGAAAGCAAATTCCTTGGAATTCACATTCAAGAAAGGACGTATTCAATGGCACCCGAAGACTTTGCTGAAGTTTAAACAGCAAGTTCGGCGGTTAACGAACCGTAACTGGGGCGTGTCGATGCATTATCAACTCTTTAAAATCAGTTAGTATTTACGTGGCTGAATAAACTATTTTGGTATCGCCAATTGTTATCAACGCTGTGTCGATCTGGATCATTGGATCAGGCGCAGAGTGAGAATGGCGTATTGGCGACAGTAGCGTAAGCCTCGTACCAAAGTCAGAAGTTTAATGAGATTAGGACGGTCCGACGCTCGGGTGCATGTAAAAGCTGCGGTTGCGTGTGGCATCACCAATAAAGGGCCATGGCGTAGCGCTAAAACCCCGGGGATCAATCAAGCTCTGTCGCTTGATTACTTAAAATCCGAAGGGCTTTACTCATTACGTGATGGTTGGATTGCGCTTCACTATCCTAAATGAAACGCCCTGTGCGGAGCCTCTTGCAGGGGGCTGAGGGTTAGAGACCCTTGGCTACCCGATTATGTGATCGTCGCACTTCATAATTGAGACTATGATACTAAGAGTGTATGTCCTTACTTAACTCTAGATAACTAATTAAACTGTTTAAAAAACTCCCATATTACATTATATGCAACACTCTCTGTCTGATCGTCGGTAAAACCATGACCTGTATTTAATGCTAAAAGATATTTTATTTCATGACCATCATCACAATTAGAGTATGTGAATGAACTTAAATCTGTATTCACCCAAGTAAGATCCTCTTGAGTTGCAGTTGTATTGCAGTTGAAATGATAAGCCCAATTAAGAGCACTATCCTGCGCTGACATAAATATTCCAACAGGACTTACCCCTCCATTTAAGGGAATTACGTCATCAACTTCTCCATTAACCTGTAAAACAGACATTACTTTAGTAGGTGTTAGGTCTCTTGTACTTATGATTTGTTGACTAAAGAGCGGAGCAATAGCATTGAAATGACTTGTAGCTTTTCCTAAGAGGTTTACCATGCCCGAACCATTTGAAATACCAATGGCGTATGCTTCGGATATGTCTATTGTCGGATAGGTTTCTAATTGTTTGATAATTAAATCGACAAATTCTACATCATCAGCAGTGGTAGGTTCAGAACCTAAATTCCAAAATCCACCATTACTTCCATTATTTGAATGTCCATTGGGGAAAACCCCAATGAATTCTTCAGAATTGATTAGTTCAGTTATATCATTATTATATAAAAAATTTCGTCCAGAACCTCCTGCACCATGAAAAAAGAACACAACGGGGTAATATAATGAACTGTTTAAATTTTGTGGTGTTTTTACATACACTAATCTTGGAACAGAATTTCCATCAATTGTCTGATTAATCGTCAGTTCATTTATTCCACCGACTAAATTTAAAACATCAGATATATCTGCTGCCTTTTCATCTTTGCTACAGCCTTGAATTAAAGTAATACAAAAAGTAATCACAATTATTTTTTTCATTTTTAAATGTCCTATCCTGAAATATGGCTAGATTTCCTTCCGAAAAGAGCCTGTCCTAAGTTACTCATAACGCCCACTTAAGGGGTAAAATAGAGTTGGCTAAAATAGGTGAACGGAGTGAACAAAACAGCCAGCTTTATTTTGTCCCTCTTGAAGTTCTCGTTAGGCTCGCTGCTCCGTCTGCTTGGTTGGCAGTTGGTAGGTTAGATCACTTGTTAAGTTCTGCTTTCGCTTCTAGCTGCTTCTCCAGATCTGGCGCTCCCTTTATTTTCATCCAGTATTTCAGTGTATCTTCCAATATCGAGTCAAGCCGCGACTTAAATTTGCCTACCATTTCAGCTTCATCAGTTTCGGGATCTAAACCCTCTTTCCAAAAATTTAGATCGCGTTGCAGGTCCTTTAGGCGCACGAATGTTACGGTTTCACGAACCCAAAGAGCGCGCGGGTCAAAAAACGCTTCATAGGCGCTTAGCACAGTTATAGCGGCACTCAATATAAGCGCAATGTTACTAAACACCTCGGTCAGACTTGATTCTCCGAGTTTGAGGCCAAGGAGAACGGTGATGATAGCCGCCAAAAAGACGGAAACAATCTTAAGCCTAAACGCTTTACGCTTATAGAGCGAGGATTCCAGGCGATACCGTCTGACAAGTGTTTCAATCTCATCCTGCAACCATTTCAATTGTTTATTTTCTTTCACTATCTCTACCTCTGTCAGTCTGGCGCGTATTGTTAGAGCGTGCTCTATGAGACAAGTTCACGCTCAAATATTGCAATCATTCTTTCAGACTGCCCCATGTTTGAAGAGGCAGGGAGAACCATTTGATGTAATCGCCACCCGTCTGCTCCTTCGATATTTAGCGCTTCTTCAATATCCGGCGTGCCTTGCTTGAAGATACCAAACTTAAAGGGTAAATCTATTGTCTTGTATTCAAATTTTTTCATCTTTGGCTGTTCCTTTTTATCGAGATCTCGAACATCAATGTCAAATGCCGATGCAATAGCCTTCTTCGATTGCAGGGATATTGTAGCCTCTGATTCAATTCTCTGAATCGTTCTCAGGTTAAGACCTGAAGCTATTGCAAGCTCATCTTGAGACCATGATTTTTCTTCTCTCAGGATAAGAATAAGTTCTGCATTTACTTTCATGATGATTCTCGACCGCTAATTTAGAGACAGCTTCATTGTTAGCCGTAACCCACTGAAACGTTTACGAATTTATTACGCTTCTTTTACGACAATCATACGAAAGTTGTACGACAGTTACAATATTATGCTGATTTGAGCTCTAACGCTTAATGTATGGGGATTTTGGGAGCGCTTTACAGCGAGTAAAATTCCCACATAATTTTTTCTTATGTTTACTATTGCCAAGCCTTTAAAGTTTTCAGCTTGTTAATAGCCTCTGATTCTTCGAGCAATACCCAACCTAAATGATAATCAAGTAGCATATTGTAATGACTTTCTACTGCTCTTTTTGATTCAGCTTTACTTGTGAAATGCTGATACTCAAAATAATAGACCTTGTTTGATTCAAAGTCGTAATTATAAGATAAGTTTGCAATTTTGATTAGTGCATTGGGCGTAAATGATATTTTTCGAGATCCTGGTTCAATTTCGACTTTTGCAAAGCCTGGGTAACCAATACAACCTTTATGAACATCATCAACACCAACCAATAAGCATCCCCATACACCCGCCATATCAGGCTGGAAGAAGTAAGCTAAGGCTTGACCATTTGATGGTTTTTCATTCATTTCAAATCTAGCACCTTCAGATTCCTTGTCCATACTTACACAGCCTTGAATCAGTAAGACTATAACTATTGCTAGAATTCTCATCATTATCCTTTTTATAAATATACAGCCAAAATATCGGTGAACATATCGTCCTTAATAACGGGGCAACTTGCTGCCTCCAATGGATTTGATTGTTTATTATGTGCTTAAGTCCAAATATTCGGTGATCTATAAGAGTGCGCGTAGAGTTCTTGTAGCGCTGGGAATAGAACTATTGCCCAAACACACAATAGACGCGCAGACAAACACACACCACTAAATCCTAGATAGACGCCGAACATAAGCATTATTACGCTGGCAATAGCCAATACGACAAATAGCGTTTTCCACATCCATATTTTTCCTACTGCCAATTCTCTTGATTTTGCAATTAGCGCGAAAACTAGGATAGTAGCAATTATCGCTGCGCCATATTTTGAAGAGAAACCGTCGGTATCAATAACAATTTTTCTCAATAATTGGCTATAACCAAGGGCCAGTAAAAGTACAAGGTACAAGGTACAATTTCAAATACCATTTTTTAGATTCACCTATGCACATAACGCCCCAAGCAGGGGGTTTATAAGCGTTTTTCAGCGAGTGAAATTCCCGCTGACTTAGCTTGTTATGTTTTCTCGACTGAGTCATAATGTGTATAAATGTATCACTCCTTACACATAGGTGCAACATGAGAACTAATATTGTAATTGATGATAAATTAATGGCTGACGCACTAAGTGCATCCGGACTACAAACTAAAAAAGAAGCTGTTGAAGAAGGCCTTAAAGCCTTAATAAGACTAAGGAAACAAGCTAGTATTCGTAGCCTCAGAGGAAAGCTTAATTGGGAAGGTGATCTTAACGATATGAGAGTCACTGAATGATATTGGTCGATACAAGCGTTTGGATTGATTACTTCAAAGGAGTAGAGACCCAAGAATCTAATTTACTAGATATCGCTTTAATTAATGATGAGGTTGCGATTGGTGATCTAATATTGTTAGAAATACTTCAAGGGTTTCGATCTGACAAGGATTATGAAACGGCTAAAGCGCACCTTCTGGCATTGCATCAATTCAGCATGCTTTCGCCAAAGATAGCTTTAAAAGCTGCAGAAAATTATCGTATTTTAAGGAAAAAAGGGATAACGATAAGGAAAACCGCTGACGTGATAATTGCTACATTTTGTATAAGTAATCGCATTCCCTTGCTATTTGCTGACAGAGACTTCATTCCTTTTTCAAAACACCTAAAACTTCAACCGGTATCAACTCAAACATAACGCCCAGCTAATAAGCGAACCAAAGCGGGCGGTCGATCTGCTCCGCAAATGGCATGACGGATTTGGTGAATCTTAATTTAGCGTCTTGTTAGGTATACTCTTAAGCTGTTTAGCTATGCTATTAGCGATCAAAGGGTTTTCACCTAAACTGACAATACAATACTTAGGGTCACAAAAAGCATCAATGTAGTTTTCACTATCTCCTCGTGAATTAGCTATCGTTGCCTCTATATGAAAGTGTGTGACACTTCCTATTTTATTTTCAGAATTAACGGTGACATCAATTGCGTTCCAAACTTCCATTATTTTGTTGTAATCAAATTCTTGGATAAGAACACTTACTTCATGATCAAAGCCTTTATCACATTTGAATACAGCAATTTCGTCGTTTTCCACTGTGTCAGTTAACTGCCAAATACAGCTATTTGGTAATTTTATTGTTGTTCCAAATAATTCTATAGGATAAGACTTCTCGACCACAAACACCGGAGTAGCAAAGAAAAAAAGTAGAGATATAATACTACTCACGTGCAGACCTCCTTTTATACCTAACGCCTACAATAACGAGAAAAGCTGAGAGATAGCGAGGCTTTTTCCCAATGATAGTAGCGAATGTTGTTTATTGTTTTGTTAGGCATTTTGCATTATAGGCCAATAAATTGAAGCTACAGAAAATACAATAAATAAGAGCGAAGTACAAAAACCAATTATTGATGAGCGGTAGAATAACTTATTGAATACTGGTGATTTGTTTAGTTTAGGTTTGAGTGAAAAAACAAACATAACTAACAAAATGAAAGCGGTAAGCCACCAAAAACGAAAAGACGGGAAAACCCACGAAAGTAAAATTGGTAACTGGGTATTAAACCCTCGAAAAATCTCTTCAAATGCCGGCAATACAAAGTAAGCAGCAACGCTGACAAATCCGACTGACAAAGCAGAAGAAACCAAAAGTGTACTGACATGATTATTTAAACGTTCCATGTACTCTCCAAATACCAACGCCCCGAATAACGGGCAAATACTTGTTAACTAAAATACCCTAGGAACGAGGGAGAGCCAACGAGTATTTGTCCCAGCAAGCCTACGAGCGAGTTGATTGGTTTGTTATATCTCCCTATATTTGAGTATCTCATCACCATTTTCGTCGTATGTATTTGTAGCCTGCCAACCTACATGGCGATAAAAGCCATATGCTCTTACAATAGCTGTTGCAGAAGCCGCTAGCCACAATTCTGAATGTCCCAGTAAGATGAGCTGCTTGCTGGTCAGAGAGAGTAGTTGTTTACCGATACCATGCCCTTCGTATCCAGCAAGAACTGCTAAAACAATAATTTCTCCACTATTAGTATCGCCAAAGCAAAAACCTATAACAACATTATTTTCTAAGGCAGCAAAGCCTATGAATTCGCCACTTTCAATTAAAGGGGGCCACGACTCTTCTGTGACACCGATAGCGGCCAACTCACTCTTGCTAAATGCGTTGTCATTCGTGAGGCCTCGTATCTCAATACATCTGTTGAGATCTTCTTTAGTAGCTTTTCTATATCTTACATGCATCTTAAAACCTAAGGGGGGTCGGAAATATAACGCCCAAATAATGGGCAAATATCAGTTGGTTAAATAAGCGACGCAGGAGCAAAAAACCAACTGTTATTTGTCCTGATTAATTTGCTTGTTATGTATTTTATCCACTACTGTAATGGGTGCATCTTGAAAAACTCCCAGATCAACTTCGTTGCTGGGATTTCCATATTTGTCTTGCCTAAGCCAAACTTTTCAAGTTCGTCAGCGAGTGGCGAACCTGGCCATGTGTGCCCAGCGTCGTCTGAACGATAAAACACTACATCACCCTCA
Organism: Flavobacteriales bacterium; assembly: GCA_051276225.1. Taxonomy (GTDB): domain Bacteria; phylum Pseudomonadota; class Gammaproteobacteria; order Enterobacterales; family Alteromonadaceae; genus Paraglaciecola. Next base: position 932 of record JBNMPD010000053.1, on the reverse strand, counting down.
CTTTGGCAGTTCCGGTGAGAAACGCGAATAACAGAATCACTCACTGTTTCTAGTGCTGGCGAACCAGTGCATTGATTTGTACTTATCCAACCAGAGAGTGCTTCTTCTACACCCATTCGCCAGTATGCGCTGGAGTCAGCTTGGTGTTTGTAGTGGTTTATGTTGTCTGCCTTACTATGAAAGGTGATCACAGGTACGGGTCGACTCGGATTACAGTCTTCTGGATACCGAACGCCTGCAACGGGACCAATCGCTGCAATAATATTGGAAAGATCACACGCCAATCGACTGCTCATCCGAGCACCTCCAGAAAAACCAGTCGAATATATTCTAGTTGGATCTATCGTGTAATGTTGGCTAATACTGGCGAGTAGTTCTCTGATAAATAGAACATCGTCAACACCCTTTTCATGAAGGTCGACATTCCAAGTTACATATCCGCCTTTCTTACGGTAGTATTTCGCTGCTGGACTTATAACAAAGAACTCTTCCAGCTCAGCGAGCTGTTCAAATTCAGAGAGCATGGCTTGTCTATCTGGGGCCGCACCACTCCCATGAAAGTCGAGTACGAGTGGTGTCGGTTTACCTTTCTTGTACGAAGATGGAATAAATATTCGCCATTGTCGCTCCACCCCGTTTACCGTTATCGACTCCAATTGTTCCGCCGATTTAACCTGTGCGATAATTGCACTGCTGAAAATTGAAATGAGTAAAACCAGACTAACTCTTGTTTTCGACATAAACTCTACCCTCTTTGATGGTGTATCGATCAGTATTGAATGTGCTATTTGATTCAGTAGATGCCTAACGTCGCAATAAACGGCTAAAAAGGCTTGGCTAAAATTAGTGAGGCACGAACTAAGCCAAGCTTTTTTAGTCCGTGTTTGATTGCTTTGTTAGGTTTTTACTTGATTGTCTTACGCAACGTACCC
>JBNMPD010000052.1:0-17063 GCA_051276225.1 Flavobacteriales bacterium | reverse complement strand
GTTGACTGGGTAAAACATGAATATTGGAAATAATTAACTCAAACGTTGAAGAGACTACAAAAGTCGGTCTCTTCGACTTCATCTATTAACTTGAGCCTACATAAAATTTCTACATAATATGCTGTTTCACAAACAGACGATGACTGGATTTGCAAAATTGAAATATCCATATTAGAAAAAAGTGCTTGAGAACAAAACACATGAGTTGGAAAAAACATAACAACACGGAGTAACGCGAATGACTAAAAACGATTCCATTTTTTACACTGTTTATGTGGCACTCATCGTTTCATTAGGCGGTTTTTTAATGGGGTTTGATGCTTCCGTTATTTCGGGTGTGGTCAAATTTATAGAGCCATAATTTAATTTAAGCAAATTAGAATTAGGTTCGGCCACCTATACTTTAACTGAAAAGTCTATTCAGGCCTTACCGAATAGGAACGATAAAAGTGCACTGATGTTGCTGGAGGATCAAACCTTTAATGATGACATGAGCTTTAAAGCTTCTATCGAAAGCCTATTAGAAACAAAGGCATCAATTCAGCACGAGTCAACGTTTGTATCCAGAGCTTTCAAGATGAATCAAACCTTAATATTGGTCAGTCTACTGGTTTTGTCGCCTGTTTTGCTGTGTCATTGGGGCCAGTTATGTGGGTACTGTTTTCAGAATTATTTCCTAATGGCATACGGGGTATTGCCATCTCTTTTGTAGGTTTAATTAACTCTAGGGTCAGCTTCACTGTTCAATTAGTCTTTCCGAGGCAATTAGCCAATATAGGTACAACCATCACCTTCGCCTTATATGGGATATTTGCCATTGTAGGACTGGCAATTATTTTCAGATACTTGCTGGAAACGAAAGGAAAATCTCTAGAAGAATGGGAATCGATGTTGGTGAAAAACTAGGCTAATGGTACTTAAACACATTCTTAGTTTATATAAAGTTTTTAGGTGTTCTTAAAAAATAGTTTTATATAAATCATGCTTTATAGTCGCCTTTTAAATTTTTTTAATAAGTTACTTAAATAGATTAGATGTTTAACATTGGCTATAAAACTCACTTTCATTCAGTTGTTTTAAGTCAGCTTTTTAGTTCTCTAAGGATATTTAAAACACAATTGACATAGATAAGCAGTTATTGGACTCCTGCTTCTCGAAACTTAGAGGGTGTAACGCCTTCAGATTTTTTGAAAAAAGTATAAAAGACCGACTTACTATTAAAACCCACAGCTAAATAAATATCGGTAATATTGGTGTTTTTATGTTCAGGTGCAAGCAACATACTTTTGGCTTCTTCTATACGGTACTTGTTAATAAATTCATAAAAGTTGATACCAAAGTAACGATTGATCAACATTGAAAGGTCACGAGGCATGATGGACAATGATTCAGCTAAGGTATCTAAAGTAATATCAGGTTCCATATAAGTTTTATCTTTACGTATAGCCATATCGACGTCTTCTGCCATATCAGGGTTAACAAAACGTTCCTCTAATATTTTTTTGTCTGGTTTTTCCTCTGTCACTTGCACAAATACCGAGAAATGCCGCATGGCCGAAAACACCAACAGGTTTATTAATATAAAAGAAGCATAATTACCTGTTAGTCCTATGCTCATGAACACCATATTTCCAAAACTTTCGAACAAATTGATCACCTTGGTACCGACTAATATCGTTTCTGATAACATGACCACCATAAATCCTATAACAAGCGAACTAAGCCAGAATATATGTACTTTCTCAACGTTCGAATGTTTATCCTGTAACAGCGTTTTATAACGGCTGATCAAGATAAAGCAGGCAACAGCGTAAATCACCCGCAGCCACTTATTTAAAAATTCAATAACCACATAATTAGCACTATAAACAAAAGACTCAGTATTAATCATTAACAGTCGATTTTCATAAGACTGACTATAAAAAGATAGCGACATAAAAACAGCATAAATTAACAAAGGTAGCAGATGTAAAAGATCTATTTTTTTAAGCGCAAAATCCTTAAATACCAAAGACTTAATGCATAAATATAATAATGGCCCATCAATAAAGTAGGCGATTCCAGGAATAAAGTAAACCTGTGGTAGTGTTTCTCGCACCTGTAATTTAAAACCAGCTCCCCACATAATTAGTTCGTGTAAAGGGATCAACGCGTGTGCAATTAGAAAAGCAGCCAGAAAAAAAGTACTTTTTATACGGTGATTGTTGGTGACAAAAAGCAATAAACCAAAAGACAGACACTGCATAGCTGTCATCAATAAAATTAGGTCATGGAAGTTGAATAAAACTGTCTGGAATTCAAAAGGTTGCATATATTATTTCTTGTAGCAGTGAACCACGTACAGTAGTTGCCAGCAAAAACGATGATTAATGATCTTAACATGCGTTTGTAATCTTTCACAATATATGGAAAGCCTATTGTAAAAGCAAAATTGCTTCAAGTTTATTACGTGAAAATTGACACTTTTGCCAAAGCAAATATAGATTTAACGACACTTTTAACATTCAATAATATTGACTGCTAAACCACCACGAGAAGTCTCTTTATACTTAGTCTTCATGTCGTTGCCTGTCTCCCACATGGTTTTAATCACTTTATCGAGGGAAACTTTGTGATTTCCTGTTCCACGCAGCGCCAACCTTGATGCATTGATCGCTTTTATTGCACCCATCGCATTTCTCTCAATACAAGGTACTTGCACAAGGCCACCTACTGGATCACAGGTTAACCCTAAATTATGCTCCATGCCTATCTCGGCAGCGTTTTCAACACAGGCAACTGAGCCTCCTAAAATTTCTGTCAGTGCACCTGCAGCCATTGAACATGCGACTCCTATCTCGCCTTGACAGCCCACTTCTGCACCTGAGATGGAAGCATTTTTCTTATAGAGAATACCTATAGCCGCTGCGGTTAATAAAAAGCGACATGCGGCGTCATCAGACATAGGAATAACAAACTTGTGATAGTAGTTCATAACTGCAGGAATAATACCCGCGGCACCATTAGTTGGCGCCGTTACCACTCTACCACCGGCTGCATTCTCTTCGTTTACGGCCAGGGCAAACATGTTGACCCAGTCCATGCAGATCATAGGATCACTACTTTTTTCATTTTCAAGTCTTGAGAAAAGCGCGGATGCACGTCTATATACCTTTAACCCGCCGGGTAACACGCCTTCTGTTTTTTTCCCATTTTCTATACATTCCTGCATCGTGTTCCAGATATTGAGGAGGTTTGCGCGGACGTCGCTTTCTGGTCTCAAAATAGTTTCGTTTTTCAACATCAAACTGCTGACCCTAAAGCCATTATCGTGGCATACATTCATTAATTCATGCGCATTGGAAAAGGGGTATGGCACTACTATTTGTGATTCAGCTGTTTTTTCACTTTTTTGGGTATCAAAATCTTTATCTTCTACAATAAAGCCACCACCAATTGAGTAATATGTGCACTGAAAAAGTAATTTATTTTCAGCAAATGCAAACATAGTCATTCCATTGGCGTGTTTAGGTAATACCTTTCTACGATGAAAGATAATCGCACCATTATTTGAAAAAGTAATTTTCTGGGTGTTTAACAACATTAAAGTTTGGCTGGTTGCAACGTTTGCTAACAGATTATCAATTTGATGGACCGGTACATTTTCTGGACTGTATCCTAACAAACCTAAAATAATCGCTTTTCCAGTACCATGGCCCTTACCAGTCTGGCCTAACGACCCAAACAGTTCAGTTGTTATATAAGAAACCTGATCAAGCTTTCCTTGAGTTTGTATTTGCTCTGCAAACAAATATGCTGCACGCATTGGTCCAACTGTGTGTGAACTAGAAGGACCAATACCCACTTTAAACATATCAAAAACACTTATCATAAAATCTCAATGTAGTTTCTTAACTTAGTAGTGTAAATACAGCTTTAACCGAAAATAGCCATTCAAGTCTTCGCATGCAGTATCGATATAACGAACAAATGCTTAGCAAAGGTTTAACAAATGAAAAGCATTGGATAAATGATCGTCTTAAATAAAATATTTAAGAACTAAACACAGGTAGTTGTGGACTGTCACCTCTGCGGGTTATGTAACAAATTGATTCCGAGTCAGATAAATTACTAAAGCTTCGTTCACTGCCAATAGGGGTAGTGAAGTTATCACCTGCCACTAACTGAATAGTCTCCTCATCAACAGTGATGCTTAATGAACCTTGATGCACAAAAATAACTTCTTCCTCGGCTCGCTGATGCAGAGGTATTGTGGCGCCAGCTTGAAGTTTTAATGCGCGGACCACAAAGCCATGTTTCCAGCCTAGTTTGGATGCGGCAATGCCTTCTAAAGCTGATTCTCCACCAATAAGAGACACCTCAGACACACCTTCAAACTTAGAGAGTGTAGTGTCATTTTGCCAGTCAAAATCAGCGGTACGAATTACGTATTGGTCTAATACCTCACTATCTACAAACCTATGCTCTGAAATCTGTAGGGCATTAGTGACCAGCATAGCTTTCTTTCCAGGCGGTATGCTTTCGCCCGCAATGGTATCAATCAAAGACCCATCGTCTAAAAGGATCAACCCATAGTCTTTTGCCATATCAAACACTTTAGGTGCCCATAACACACGACCTGGGTCGTCTCCACCTAGCACTGCATGTAAGTAACCTAAACCTTTGTGAGTACCGCTGGGAAGTCCTTGAATACACTCAAAACCTCTAAAAACATCAATTGGAAGTGAGATGATATCGCCGCTATTTAAAGATACTCGTCCATCATTTGCGTCAACACCGGTCATAAAGTCCCATTTGCCATGGTGCACAACAAACACTTCTTCCGTTAAATGACTGTGTTGTGAGTTAAGGCAATTAGCAGGCTGACGAGCACCTCCAATGTTAAAACCGTGGGGTATCTTGATATGTACATGTTGGTTTGGATTTTCTGCTACACCAGGGCCAATAATAGTGAAGTTTTCTTTTTTGTCAGAGCCCGGACTGCGGGTATCAATAAATGCATTAATACAGGGTTTTAATTCTTCGTAACGAACCGCTCTTGTTTGAAGAGACATCATATTCTCCAGTGATTTATTTACTTTTATTTGTTTAATTATTTATTTGCTAACGAGCGGTCCAGCCGCCATCAACTTTAATGCAGGTGCCGGTGATCATTGCCGCCAGATCACTGAGCAAAAAGATACAAGCGTTGGCAACATCTTCAGGGGTTGCCAACTTATTCATCGGGATCATCTCAAACACAAATTTCTTGAAATCGGGCTCATCCAGCATGGGCGCTGTCAGTGCTGTTGACACAAATGTAGGCGCAACTGAATTAACGCGAATATTGCTTGGCGCCAGCTCCACGCCCATCGCTTTAGTTAATCCCTCCACAGCATGTTTAGTCATGCAATACAGCGTTCTGCCCGGAGATCCAACAAAACCCATTTGTGATGACATATTCACAATTGCCCCACCGGATTGTTGCATCACTGATACTGCGGCTTTAGAAGTGCGGTATAAACTTTTTATATTTATATCAATCATCACATCTAAATCTTCTGAGGGTTGCTCAAGCAGGTCTGCAACCCGATTGGTTCCTACATTATTAATCAGGCCATCGAGTCGCTTAAGCTGTTTTAATCTAGAAATAAACCTATCTGAAAGTACATCTTCTACCCAGATCTCAATGTTATCTGGATTGGTTATTTGTAAATCTTCTAGATCTTCTCTTGTTCTCGCCACTGCAACAACATTTGCACCCAACTGTGCTGCAAGTTTTGCGCAAGCTCGGCCAATGCCTTTGCCTGCACCTGTGATCAGTAATGTTTTTCCAATGAATAAGTCAGTACTGAAACCAATCATACACTCCCTCAAATTTTGTTTTGCATTCGAAGTCATTATTAAGTAAGATTTTTGGATTGGCAAGAATTATTCGTAATACAACATAATTAAATATAAATTTCGGAGTGACATCATGATCAAGTATCTTAAGAAAGGGCCTACTCAACAGGAAAAGTCTGAGTCTAATAAAAAGGTGCAAATTATTGTTGAGGATATTATTGGCGCGATTGAAAAAAATGGCGATGAAGCAGTAAGAAAATACTCTGAAACCTTCGACAAATGGACTCCGAAGTCATTTAGGTTATCAAAAGAGGATATAACAGCTTGTTACGATGAATTAAGCGAACAAGTGATTTCTGATATTCGTTGGGCTCAAGCGCAAGTGAGAAACTTCGCACAGATCCAAAGAAACTCAATGAAAGATGTTGAAGTCGAAACATTACCGGGTGTCACATTAGGTCACAAACATATTCCAATGGAATCAGTAGGTTGTTATGTACCAGGTGGCAAATACCCTCTTGTAGCATCTGCACACATGAGTGTGGTCACGGCTAAAGTAGCAGGTGTAAAGCGTGTTATTGCCTGTGCGCCGCCATTTGATGGAAAACCGTCACCGGCGATTGTAGTGGCAATGGATATGGCTGGTGCTGATGAAATTTATTGTTTTGGAGGCGTACAAGCTGTTGCAGCCATGGCTATCGGTACTGAGACAATAGCACCTGTAGACATGATTGTTGGTCCGGGTAATGCTTTTGTGGCTGAAGCTAAACGCCAATTATTTGGTCGAGTGGGTATCGATCTATTTGCTGGACCTACCGAAACCTTAGTTATTGCCGATGAAAGCGTTGATGGTGAGCTTTGCGCAGCCGACTTATTAGGCCAAGCTGAGCATGGCCCTACCTCGCCAGCAGTATTATTGACGAACAGTGAAAAACTGGCAAAGGAAACAATGGTAGAAGTAGAACGTCAATTGAAGGTTCTCCCAACAGGCGAAGTGGCTGGTCAAGCATGGCGCGATTTTGGCGAAGTGATAGTCTGTGACACTCATGCAGAAATGCTGCAAGTAGCCAATGACTTAGCCTTTGAACACGTACAAGTTATGACGGATAATATCCAGTTTTATAAAGACAATATGCAAAACTTTGGTGCCTTATTTTTAGGGCCCGAAACCAATGTTTCATATGGTGATAAGTGTATCGGCACCAATCATACACTACCAACTAAAAAGGCTGCACGTTATACTGGTGGTCTATGGGTCGGTAAGTTTATAAAAACCTGTACTTTTCAACACATTACAGAAGAAGCATCTGTTTTGGTTGGTAATTACTGCTCCCGTCTTTGTGCAGTTGAAGGCTTTGCTGGGCATAAAGAACAAGCCGACATTCGTTTGAGACGATACGAGAAAAAATAAATTGAATAGCAAAAAGCGCGTCACATCCTATGATGTAGCAAAGGCAGCAGGCGTTTCTCAGTCTGCTGTATCTAGAGTGTATGTTGAGGGTAGAAGTGTATCCAAAAAAACCAAGGCAATGGTATTAGCAACAGCCAAAGAGTTGGGATACAAGCCTAACGCTATCGCGCGTATGTTGATCACTAAACGCTCTGGGATGGTGGCGGTTATTTTGTCTTCAAGAGCGAATTTAATCTATCCAGAAGTTCTGTCTTTGTTGAATAAGCGTCTTTCAGAAAAAAACGAGCGGGTGTTGTTATTCAATTTAGACGATGCTGCAGGATTGGATGATATCTTAGAACAAATTTGGACCTTTCAAGTTGACGGTGTTATCGCATTAGCCGCTCACTTTGATAACGATAGCATCGAAAATTTCAAGGTGCACAATATCCCTGTGGTTTTGTACAACCGCAGAGTTTCTGGGCATTCTGCCAGTTCAGTTTGTTGCAATCACGATCAGGGTATAAGTCAGCTCGTCAATATACTCGATGACTTTGGCCATAAAAGATTTTTAGTACTCGCTGGACCAAGTGAATCTGATGTGGCGCAAGAAAGGTTAGAGTGTGCTATTAAAGCACTGTCTTCGAAGGGACATAACAACGTACCAATAAAGTATGGTGACTTTAGTTATGACTCCGGACGACTAACATTTGCTAAAGCAATGCAAAGTAACCATGTTCCTACTGCCGTGATCTGTAGCAACGATACCATGGCGATTGGTGTCATCGACGAGGCAAGGAAAAACTTTGGCCTAAGGATCCCTGAAGACTTATCTGTGGTCGGATTTGATGGCGTAAACGCTGTTTTTTGGCATAGTTACCAACTAACCACTATAAAACAACCTCTTGAGCAAATGACGAAGGCGGCAGTCGATATTTTACTAGAACAAATCGAATCGCCCGAAAATCCGGCACAACTTCGGTTGTGGTCAGGAACTTTTATCGAGGGCAATACTGTGGGACCTGTTAGGAATGAACAATAAACCACGACTCGTATTTATTCCCGGAACATTGTGCACAAGCCAAATGTTCCAGCCAATTGTAGAAAACCTTACATACGATTCTGTACTCATCGATTATAAGTATCACGATAGTTTACAAGCAATGAGCGAAGAAGTACTTCGCATGGTAGGCGATAAACCTTTTATTCCAGTTGGATTTTCGATGGGTGGCATGGTGGCATTTGAGCTGATCCGTCGCGTAAATAAACAAATTAGTGGGCTAATTTTACTCAACAGTAATGCCCATGCTGATTTACCTAGCAGGCAAAAAGGTCGTGATCGACATTTAGCGTTAGCTAAAAAAACCAATCTAACCAATCTTATGCAAGATGTGTATCTACCTGTTTACTTTGAAGATAACGAGAGTGCAGAAAGTCAAATAGTACTACAAATGGCTGAAAATTTAGGTATAGACGTATTTGAGGCACAACTAAAAGTACTCGCACAACGACCCGCTTCGTTGGATGTACTAGCAGAGTTTGCTAAGCCTACACTTATTATCGGTGCAGAAAATGACTTACCATGCCCACCTTTACACCAGTTACTGATGGCAGATACTGCGGTTAACTCAGAGTGTCATATTCTTCCACAGTGTGGTCATTTTGCTGTGCTTGAGCAACCTCAAAAAATAGCCAAGCTTATTAATCGATGGATAGAGAAGTATCATGAATAATTTTAAACAGCGCTTAGCAGACAAACAACCATTACTGGGCACATTCATTAAAACCCCACACCATCATAATACTGAGGTATTGTCGACATTAGGTTTTGACACATTATGCCTTGATGCTGAGCATGCACCATTTGACAGAGGCGATCTCGACCGATGTATTTTAGCGGCTAAAGCTCATCAGCAACATGTTGTTGTTAGAATTGCGAATGATTCACACGACAGCATTTTAAACATATTAGATCTAGGCGCAGATGGTGTGGTAGTCCCCCATGTTAAAAGTGCATCTCAGTTAGAGCGAGTGATAAAAAGTTGCTACTTTGGACACAATGGACGCGGTTATGCAGGCTCTACTCGTATGGCTGGATACACGACTCGCAACATTCTCCAAAACATTGAACATAACCGCTCAAACACTACCATTATTGCGCAAATAGAAGACTTAGATGCGTTGCATGAACTATCAGACATTTGCCAAGTAGATGGTCTCGATTGTTTATTTATTGGCAGAATGGATTTAACAGTTGCACTAGGCGAAACTGATCCTGGTGCAGAGATTGTTATCAAAACCATTCAACAAATTATCGACGTCGCTCAGCAATACAATGTCAGTGTTGGAATGTTTGTAGCCAACTTAGATGAGTTACCCGCATGGATTGAGAAACAAGTTTCTTTGTTTCTTTTAGGCTCAGATCACAGCTTTATGCTTACTGGGGCAAAAGCGCTGCAAACACGTTTCGAAAAGGCTAAAGACGCTAGTAATAATGCGGCTATTTAAACTTTGCTTGTACTTAGTTTTACTTGGACTTTTGACTATAAGTAGTTGCAAAAATATTACGCTGATTACCAAAAAATCAGCTGTTGACTGGTCAACACCTGAGATACCTAATCTAAATATTTTATCCATCGATAATTTACGACTCAGAAGCTACGTTAGTGAATTTGTTTGGTTAGAAGAATGGCAACGCAACAATACATCATATCGCAGTGTTATCGCCGCTTACATGAGCGATGGATTGCGTGTTTATGCCCGTATCGACATTCCTAATAAGCCACCACCTGAGCAAGGTTATCCGGTGGTTCTGTTCAGTCATGGTTGGGTAGGTTTAGATAACGCCAAAGATTTTGACTTTTTTGTAGACCAAAAAAGTAGTCAAGGACAATATTTACATGCATTGGCTGAAGATGGATTTGTGGTGATTACTCCTGGATGGCGTGGTCATGGCACAATTAATGGAATAAACGCTGATGGTATTGAGTTTATGCAGCGTTGGGATAACGCCACCTATATCAGCCCCATTTTTTATGCTATCGATATGCTAAATGCACTCGAAAGCATCCAATCCCTGACAACTTCAAAATGGGGCCAAGGCTCAATCAACATAGATCTAGACAAGGTCTCTTTATCAGGTCACTCACAAGGTGGCGATTCTGCTTTACTTGTCTTAGCCATTGCGGGTGAATCATCCATGGTAAAACAACCCATTAGCGGCGCATCAATTTTTTCTGGATGTTTTTTACCACGTTTAAAACAGGGAGAATTATATAGTTCAATGTCTATGTCTCCACAAGCCTTTTTGGCAGGCGATGGTAGTTGGACATCGAGTGCAACGAGTTACGATGGACAGGTCAATCCTGACTTTCAGTTTGGTTTTCCTGCAGATTGGATAGGCACGCCCAATCCCTCTGATTGGACATGGCAAAATAAAACGTGGGCGACATCAACGGTAAAACAGGCGTTTCAGAAGAAGTATGATGAGATGTACAACACCTTACAAAAAAACCATTTAACTGCAGATCTTTATACTTTAGAAACAAATGACATGGGTCGTACTGTTATTCAACATCCCAATCATATTCAAGCCACATATGCAGCAACATCACCGATCTATTATCCTCAATATCTTCAGGAACCACTGGTATTACATCATTCGGATCGTGACTACTACTCCCCATCTAAGTGGAACCAAGAGCTGGTTCAAACAATATTAAAGTCTGGCGGTAGCGCGGTTAACTTTGAGTACCCAGGTAATACCCATTCGTTAACTATTAGCCAACATAAATGGTTTTCAGAAAACTATAACCAAACAGGACTGAACCGAATGATCACCCATGATATCAACTGGTTTAAAAACTCTAAAAAATAGTCTTTATTTATATTTATTGAGGGCTTGCTGAAGAGGTTTTAGTGCATCGCCATATTTTTGCCAACTATTGATACTCGTTTTATAGATGGGTTGTCTGACTTGTTCAGCGCTTGGTGTCATCACTATGCGTTGTGTTTGATAAAAACGCTCTGTTGCTTGTTCATAATCAAGACCTAAAAACTCCAGTAATCGCGCTGTTTCATTTGGTTGGTTATCCACAACCGCCTCATATGTGTTAGTGATAATATCCTCGCTATAGAAACCTGCCCAAAATACCATTAAACGTTCGTGCTCCCGATAGTAATGCCCAAGAGCATTAAGGTCATGTGCATAGCCTTGACTATCATCAAAGGGTAATTTAAAAATAGATAGGCAATTATCTATTGCATTACGCTGACAATATATAAATTTAGCATCAGGTAAGATAGCTTTTATAAATCCCACAAAATTATAGTTGAGTGGATTTTTGTCGGTAAAATAAGTTTGATCACCAAAGTTTTCAAGTATTCTTTGCTTGTACTGACGACCAAGTTCAGTCAGTTGTGATGAGCTGAGTTTAGTTAAACAATAAGGATAAGGTGTATTGCTGGTTTGTTCTGCCGCTGTAACTAGATCGTTTATATAACCGAGTTCACCAGCGCCAAAAATTTGCGAATGAGATGCCAGTATTTGTTCTGCTAGACTAGTACCTGAACGTGGCATACCGATAATGAAAATAGGATGCACATGTTCCATACATACCTTTGCAGGTGATACAGGCATAATATCTTCCATCGCCGCACGATATTGTTCAGTAAGTTTGCTGTTATATGGAAATTTTTCCGCTTTTATTTGCTGTGCATAAGCGAAGTTTTTAATCGCTAACGCATATTGCTTAGATTTGTCGTAATACACCGCCAATGCAAAGAACAAAGACGACTTAAATACGCTTGGCGTTATACTATCAGTTAGTAATTCAGCGATTTTTTCGACTTCTTCAGCCTTTAACATTTGGTTTTTAAGCTTCGCTAATTGATAAAAAGAACTAGCATGGTTAGGTGTATATTTAAGCGCCATTCTAAAACTTACGGCGGCTGAATCAAATTCACCTAACTGTTCTTGTAATACCCCAAGATGATTGTGCGCTTCGCTATTATTTGGCTCATGTTTGATAACCCCTTGTAAACATGTTTTTGCTTTCTCATAGTTACCGAGTTGTTTCAGCGTTGTCGATAAATTGATGTGTGCGGGCGTATAATTGTCTACAGCAATGGCTTTTTCAAAGGTTTGTTGTGCATTCTCGTAATCAATTTTTGCTAGCTGAATTTCACCTTTTATATTTAAGTAATAACTATTATTTGGTTCAAGGTGATTAGCATGGCTTATCGCTTTTAACGCAATCTCTAGGTTGCCTAATTCTTTTAATGACTGTGCAAAGTTAGATAAACATTCTGGATAATTAGCGTCGAGTTTGAGGGCTTTATCAAATACTAAAGTGGCTTGTTTGTGCTGGTCTTGTGCTGCCAATATATTACCCAGATTATTTAATGTGTGGGGCTGCTGTGGATTCAAGGTTAAAGAAGAATTAAAGGCTTTCTGCGCTTTTTTGAATTGATGTAATTCTTTGTATGCTAGCCCTAAGTTGTTATATGTTTGTGCATCTTTATTGTTAACGGCAAGCGCTTTTTCTAGCACAAGTACAGCTTGATCAGCTTGTTGTATTTGAATAAATACTACGCCTAGCAGGTTCAAGCCATGTTCATTTAAAGGATCTACTTTTAAGATATCTTCAAAGACATTTTGAGCATCAAGCAAGCGCTCATTTTGTAGTAACTGAAAACCTTTTTGTAATTGATTAGCGACTTGTTGGTTCACAGCATTCCTCGTCGATTTTGGGGGGATTATCAATAAAAAGGCCTACTCAATGTAGGCCAATATATACTAACATCGTGAAACTCTATGCTTTAAAAGTTATACGCAAATCTCACACCAAAGTTACGTGGAGAATTGTAGTCATATGCCACTCTCGCACGACTAAATATCTCAGTATAGGTTTTAATCAGTTCGTCGGTAGCATTATTAACATAACCTTGTACGCTATAATCCCCATCGACAGATTCCCACTTTACTGATATGTCCAGTTTGGTGTAGGCGTCTTGGTCAGCAAAAAATACCGGGGCTCGGTTACTTATATAACCTGAATTATAATAAGCAAACACATGGGGCTTTATAGTACCCATATCACCCAAGTCGATAAAGTAAGACACACCTACACCAACAGTCATATCCGGTGTGTAAGGTGTATCTTCACCATCCACCACGTATACAAAAGAACCACTAATTGTTTCAGAGCCTATCGGTGCAGTACCATTCCAGACAAGATTACCTGCATCCACTATAAACTCATCATACTGCGACATATCAATCGACACACCAAAGTCGACGACTAATTCATCAGTTACATCCCAAAAGCCTTCGATTTCAAGCCCACGTGATAAAATTGAGCCACCAGGAACCTGTGTTGCTACAGAAATACCAGTATCACCTTGATCGATAAAGGCAGTGGTTGTTAAGCCCTCAAATTTACCGCTATAGGCCGCTGCATTTAGACGCAAGGCACCATCTAGCAAGGTTGATTTCGCGCCGATCTCAAAGGCTTTATTAGTTTGTGGAGCGAGCAAAGTTTGTGTTGTAACATCCGTTGAGCCAGCAATATAGGCCGTGGCATACGTTGCATAGACCATAAGGTTTTCGCCAACTTGATAATCTGCGCCTAGACGATAATCAGTATTTTTATCAACACCCTTTTGTACTTCTCGAGTACCATACGAACGAATGGGTAATGTTGGGCCTAAGCGTGCAGCAGAATCATCAGAACTTAGCGGATCAGCACTTTGAGCTTCACGGTCGTCTTCAGTGAAACGAATACCCGCAGTCATATTTAATTTATCGGTTAACGCGTAGGTTGCCTGCCCATATAGAGCAGTGGATTTAGTACCGCCACGGCCTTCACTATTCCAAGACGCCCATGATGGCGTTTCTGGTGTTGCTCCAGCATAACCAGACCAAGATTCGACTAAGCTACCAAAAATATAAGCTGAGCGATTAGCGGGATCTTGACTATTAAAATAATAAGCACCAACAGTATATTGTAAGGGTCCGTCAAATAATGATGAAACGGTAACATCAAGTTGTTTTGATTTACTTGTACTGTAGTTTCCATCAACCCAAGAGGCTAAACCAGAAAGATCCGCATCCATCAAGTTAATAGATTGATAATCAAACATAGCGCCATTAACCATTACGCTATGCTCAGCGACTTCCCAATCGATACTCACATAAAATGATGTTTCTTCAAGCTCTCGATTAGGTGTGTAATCATAGTCGATAGTTCTTGCGCCAGGAACAATATTAGCTAAAGCATCGCCAGCACAAACATTGCCGCCGGAGACAGTTCTGCCTCCGGGTCTGTCAGGTGAACCGTCAGCACAGCCTTCATAAACCCCAAAACGCGGGTCTAAAAATCCATCAGCTGCATTAATACGTGTAGGATCATCTTTATCAAGCGGGATACCAGCAGGTTTGTAACCAAAGTTCAAACTGCCATTACCGGTATCTTTCCAATGTGAGGCTGTTAAGTTAATAGATAAGTCATCGCTTAGCGTGAACAACAGTTGGCCCCGCACATAGGTGTAATCTGAATCTTTTATGTCGCCATTTGGGTTGTTAATATTCTCAACGAAGCCGTCGCGTTTTTCATCGGCGGCAGTAATACGAAAAGCAACATTTTCACTAACAGGGACATTAACAAAACCTTCGGTTTTGATTAAGCCAAAATCACCGAGCGTTGCCGCGCCTCCGAATGAGAACTCTTCTGTATCAGGCTTTTTAGTTATAACATTGATCAAGCCGCCGAATGTGTTACGACCAAATAAAGTCCCTTGAGGCCCTCGCAATGCTTCTATACGTTCAATATCTAAGTAACCTGCCAGCGCTTGACCTGTGGTCGGCAAATACATACCATTATGATAAATCGGCACTGCGATATCAGTAGTGCCTGCGCTACCTGCGCCGCGTAATATTATTTGTGGGTTATTACCAAAACTGGTTATGGTCACCCCAGGAATAGCTTTCTCTAACGACATGACATCATTAATTTGCATATCTACCAAATCGCTACCGCTGATAGCAGTAACGGCTAATGGCACGTCTTGAATATTAGTAACGCGTTTTGTCGCGCTGACTTCTATTACTTCAATTTCTTTTTCTACTTTTACTTGAGCATATGCGCTAGACACTGCTATCGCATTCGCTACTGCCATTGCGATTGCTGTTTTAAGTAAATTGTGTGACTTCATTTTCATGTTTTTATTCCCGATGCTGAGCTGACTAGAATGTTCCAGAGATTGATACTTTTTTATTAATAATATCCTAAGTCAAAAACTACTTCGGAATCACTAATAAATCAACCGAAAACTTACGTTAAAAAGGATTAAATCGCTTATTAATGCCTATTTAATCTACTAAATATTATATTTAGTATAAATTTATGACCTTAAGCAGATCAGGAATTTAACATTATAGACTTCGGAGTCATTTTTAGAGTGGTAGTTATTTCACAGTTCTGAGACACTTATTTCAAACTAACGTCTTGCCTTATTAAATTCACGCATCCTAGCCAGCACATCAACACCTAGCTGGTCATAAACAGAAAGCATGTCTACTAATACCCAGTTCTCTCGAATCAAGTCGTCCTCTACTCGCCAGAAATCAAGACTTCGCATATAAATTTTTTGATCCCCTGGAGCAATCCCTAACCAACCTGAACCAGATACTGTCATATACATGCCCGGCCAAGCAGTAAAAGCGGTAAAATTGCCATCTGCGAATAGGTGGCCTGCATGAGGATCGCCGACCCTGTCCGGTAGCCCATTGAGAAAGGGGATCTGGTGCCAATCTCTAAACCCGTTAATCGTTCTTGCCGTACCTATTCCCGATGGCCCATACCATGAACATCTAGGATGCCAATAATCATGCAAGCGCATAGCTTCATGACCTCCCGTTGCATAATTCCCCAGCGCAACACACATATCACCCACCACAGTTTCAGATTGTTTAGAATGATCTCTATTCCATGCCCCTAATGTAATGCCATCTTGACTTGCAGGCCCAGGCACATGCCATTCACGACCTAAACTCGGTACCATTGGCCATGCATTAGCCTGCATCATGACGTCAGGAATATCCCAAATTGCTTGGTATTCTGTGACCTTATTACCCTCAAACTTATAAAATTCATGAAAACGTAACGAGACCATATGGCCTGTAGCTGGAATATCTAACCAAGGCCTGTCAAATGTGCCGCAATAATAACCACAACAACCCACCCAATTACTTCCTTGTGCTGTTGGTCCTGACATAATAATAGTGTCCCTACGTTCAAGATCGGGAATTGAGTTCACTAGTGGCATTATTGCTCGATTAAAATATGTTTCTACATTCATCATTTTTTCGAAGGGAAAACAAAGTTGAATAACCGCTTCTTGGCTAAAAAGCGATAATAAATTACGCTTGACCGCTTCAGGTTCAAAGTTGTATTGCAGCTTACTGAGTCGATGGATCTTCTTTTTATTTTCTAACAGTATTTGCTGGAGTTCAGTGGTTTCCATTTTCGATCTCAGGTATCAGTTAGCTATCTTTGGACACAACATCATAAAAATCATCGGCTGATAATATATATTGTTGCAATTCGTATAAAAACGTCGTCATCAACCTTTGTCTATAGTTTCAATCGCAAACTTCAAGATTACTGATAAGGTGACCTTTACTTAATTAGGCTACTCTTAACCAACGACGCACTTTGTTTAAAACCATCGTTTAAAATTATTGTTTAAAATGACCACTTTCAGATGGTAATAAACCACATCCAAAATTATGATTTTTGTAAGGCTGCCAATTAAATTCGACACTTAAATATAATGTCGAACTCATATG
>JBNMPD010000051.1:0-17369 GCA_051276225.1 Flavobacteriales bacterium | reverse complement strand
GAGTAGTAAAATCATCCGCGCTAGCCACCGGATTAAACGCCATTTTATACAGATCAGAAACCACCACTTCATGCCCTTGGGACGCTAAGGTTTCAACTCCCTTTTTGAGTAACGCTGCTTGAAAGGAAGCCTCTGGCTCCGGATGCGCATATAAAATAAAAACTTTCATTTTTTCTCCTGTGAAAACTGATAAGACAATCGATAAGCTATTACGAATGATATAAAAATCGTTTAACTAGGTTTGATACCTCATTCAAGGTTAATGATCTAACCCCGCTATTTTATAAACAATCACAATGCCACTGATAGGTAAATATACTCAGGGCTGGATCAATCTGTTTTAATAAAACCACAGTCTAAACGTTTAGTCATATCGTTACTATTTCGCTGCACACTGAACCTTAACGTTTTTGATTTCGCTGTGCAGCGCCAAATAAATTGCGTGAAAGTCAACATGACACATATGGACACTCACGTATTGTCAACAGAATCAGCTGGGTCAGGTAAATTGAAACCAATTTAATCAAATAAATGTGATCATTTGCGTTGCAAAAATAATTTATAGGCGCTGTGTGATGGATAGTTTCTTGATAATTCATTCAGAAAACACAAGTCGTTCAACGGATAAAAAATCAAATAACGTTAATTTTTTTTCAACAAACTGACCCCATCGGTCTTCATCAAAAACATCATTAAAAATCGACATTTCCCTTTTTTCAACTTCAACCAGTTTAAAGATAATAATCTAGCCACCGGTCGTGATGTTGCCAAATTTTTAAAGACGTTTGACAATATTTACGGCGGGAGATCGTTCTCAATAGTATTGCTAAATATTCTTATACCTTATGACACATTGTTTGTGGTGTCGGTAAAAGATTAAACAGTATGAAGCTGATACAGTACCTCATTCATAACAACATTAAGTGAGTATACACATGCACGTATTTAAAATTTCAAGTGTAATCATGCCGCTATTCTTATACTCACTTAATGTATTTGCCCAATCGGTTGAAGTGGAAGCGGGCCAGATAAATGGTATAGAAAAACATGGAATAAAACACTTCCTTGGTGTGCCTTATGCAAAGCCGCCACTGGGTGATTTAAGGTGGCAAACCCCAAAAAAAATAATTAAATATAATACTCCCGTTAACGCCAGTGTTTATGGTGACCAATGCATGCAACCAAATGCAAAACCAGAGGATGCTATGAGTGAAGATTGTCTAAACTTGAATATTTGGACACCCACCTCAGCGAATAAAAAATTACCGGTAATGGTGTGGTTACACGGTGGTGGTTTTAAAAATGGTTCAAACAGAGTACCAGGAACCACATTTGCTACAAAAGGAGTGGTGGTAGTGGCGTTAAATTATCGATTGGGACCACTCGGTTTTTTTGCACATACAGCGCTTAACGAGCACCCTGCAAACCCAGGGATGTTAGATATGGTAGCGGGCATTCAATGGGTAAAAGACAACATTAAGCAGTTTGGTGGTGACCCTAACAATATCACTATATTTGGTGTTTCCGCGGGTGGTATGGCAGTCAACTTGATGGTCACCAGTGAACTAACCAAAGGTTTGTTTCATAAAGCTATTGCGCAAAGTGGTTATGCAACGTGGCCACTTCCTCGAACAAAAGCAGTGGTGGCATTAAACGGCTCTCCACATGCAGAACAAATGTCGCACACACTCATATCCACAATAACTGATAACAAACAAACCAAACCATTGCTTTACGCACTTGACGCCAAAATGTTGGTTGAAGCCGTTGAAGGGTTTATTCTGCCTATTGTTGACGGACGGTCGTTAATTGAAGAACCTGGGATCCGTTATTTACAAGGTCAGCAAAACGCCGTTGATTTAATCACTGGTGGCAATAGTTTTGAAGGCTCTGTGATGCCATATTCTGGTATGTCTGAGCGGGATTATAAAGACATTGTTGGATTTGATTACGAGGCAATTAAAGCGCTTTACACCTTAGCAACAGATAATTTAAATACCCAACAGATGTGGGGCGACAATCGATATTTACTATCGGCGAAAGTGACGGCAGCAGCTATGCATAAAGTATCTAAATCAAGTTGGCTATACTATATAGACTTTGTGCCTGAAGCATTCAAAGGCACTGCACCTGGCACTTCATTTGGCACTACACCTGGAACTGCACCTGGAACTACACATGGAAGCGATGCTCGGATGATATGGGGTGGTCACCTTTCCAAAAATGCAGATATAAAGTCAGTATCCTTACGCTTGCAACATTATTGGATGAACTTTGCTAAATATGATGACCCTACGCCAAAATCACAAAACCCTAGTGAGCCTGCAATAGAGTGGACTCGTTATTCGAAAAACATCGAACCTTGGTTATTGGTATCCTCACAAGACAAGGTTGTTTCTAAACAATTAGAAAAGAAATTATTGGCATTAGAAAGTGTTTATTTGCAACGTGTCGTATCACTTGTTAATTAATAAAGGCGATTAACGTCGCCCAATATTAACGCGATTCTAGCCGTTATATAACAAGTATCAGCTCTACATGGATCGATAATAAAGCCCGCCATGCTTGACAAACAAAACAGTAAATCACGCACCACGAGACCTAACCAGTAATTAACATTAGAACAAACAGGACATCACTCATGGTCATTTCTCAATAAATTATTTCGGCGCACTGACTGCCCCTTTAAAAATTCTTTTTATGACCATTAGCTGCGGCTCAGATAATGACGAGTAGATAAATAAGATAGCCTGCTAAAACGCTTTGAACTGTTTGCCCCGCGACACGTAATCAAACTGTAATTTCATTTCCGAACACTTAAAACAGGTAAAACATGGATTTTGACGCATTAATAGCCATCGCCCGCACACAACACCAGCAGCCCGACGTGTTTATAAACATTCCTAAAGAATGGTCGCAAGGCCGGACCGTTTTTGGTGGACTGTCGGCAGCAATGCTTTATAGCGCTGCGAGGGAATATATTGAAGAAGATCGGCCGCTACGCTCAATGACCACCAACTTTGTTGGTCCCCTACTCTTTGATATTCCTTTCCAGATCAATGTTGAAATGGTGCGTGAAGGTAAAAATGTGTCTCAATTGCTTGCTCGCATAATACAAGATGGCAAAAATTGTGTGCTGACTCAGTTTTGTTTTGCCAAAGCAAGGCAATCAAAAACAGCCGTTACAAATAATGACCAGCACAATATGGCAATACCCAAAAAAGCTAAATTTATTCCTAACATTCCAAAAGTAACACCCAAGTTTTTACGCCACTACGAGCTTTCAATTGATGATGGCGGTCTGCCATTTACTGGCAAAAAGAGCAGCCATTATTACGGCTGGATGCGTTTTAAAGAAGCACCTAAGACAATAACCGAAGCGCATATCATCAGCATGATTGATGCTTGGCCCCCTACCCTAATACAGCAATTGCGCTGGCCGGCACCTGCGAGCACGGTAAGCTGGAATCTTGAATTTATTTATCCTCACAGGTCCTTTGCACCTACTGATTGGTTAGCCTATAAAGAAGATACCCGCCAAGCGGCAGATGGCTATGGTCATACTGAAGCAACAATATGGGATATTCATGGACAGGTCATCGCACTCTCGCGACAAACCACTGCTGTATTTGATTAGTCGTGTTTAATATTATTAATAGGATACTCATCGTGATTTCTCGATAAATTATCGTGGTTGTCTCTTTAAATTTTTTGCTCAGACACTGACCCCATTGATTCTGCTGACCCCATTGATTCTGACTATAAATTTTAGGTGATTTAGCTTTAATAGTGTGTTTATACGTTTGCATTAACACGACTAAACCTTAGATCATCTTTAAGGTGTTTTGGATGGTTATTTGTGATGTTTTTAGTATAAACATCAAGCATTACGTGCATGTTGTTTATATTAAAAGCATTATTAATATTCACTGCGGTAAATTGCTAGTAAATTGTCAGTCAATTAGATTCTGATTTCTGTGTGCTTCAAAAATGGATATTATAATAGGTAAATGACATGACAATTCCAGCAAGTGCACAATATTGGCTTACACCAGAGCAAAAAGATGCCTACGCAAGGGATGGCGCAATTGTGATAAAGGGAGTATTCAAAGACTGGATTGAAACGCTACGTATTGGCTTTGATAAAGTGTTGAATGATCCAAGTGAGCATGGCCGTGAAAATGTCAGCGCGGGTGATACAGGCAGTTTTTTTGAAGATTATTGCAACTGGCAACGAATACCCGAGTTCAAACAGTGGATTGAACAATCTGTGGGTGCGGCTATTGTTGGTGAAGCGACTGATTCTGATCGCGTGCAGGTGTTTCATGAACATATTCTGGTGAAAGAGCCGAGTACATCAAAGCCTACTCCGTGGCACCAGGACCTGCCCTATTATTGTGTCGAGGGCAATCAAACCGGTAGTTACTGGATACCACTTGATCCCATCACTAAAAATAATACACTTCAGGTAGTATTAGGCTCACACCTTTGGCCCAAGCTAGTGCGACCAAGCAAATGGTCTACTAATGCTTCTTGGTTTAAGGAAGATAGCCACTTTATGCAGATGCCAAACATCGATGAGGGGGATTTTACACTTTTGATCCCAGATTTGGAGTTGGGTGATGCCGTGCTTTTTAACTTTAAAACAGTGCATGGTGCACCAGGCAACTCATCACTGGATCGTCGACGTGCCTTTTCTACCCGTTTTATGGGTGATGATGTACGTTATGTCGACCGTGGTGGTGCTACTTCTCCCCCTTTTGATGGCATTAACCTCAACAGCGGTGACAAGATGCGTGAAGACTGGTTTCCGGTGGTATGGCGACGTTAACAGGCTACTTTTTTTTAGTCGAAGCGTTAAAGGAACATAAATTGACAATAACAATTTTCTATCGTGGATAATGGTTATTTTGGATAGCATGACTGCGCCACAGATGACTAATCTTATGATAGACTAAACATGTTTTCTTTTTTTGAGCCTTTAATATTTAATTAACTTTTTAATTGTGTTTTGCCTTTCTATTTTTGTTTGGTAAAAATCATAACATGCTGCTGCGGTAAATAATCGTCGGTGCGTAACCACTGCAAACCAACCGCGCTCATTTCTTTTTTGGCTTGGCGTTGTGTCATTTTATGTAGCCGCTTAATTGGCACCCTATTGTCTTCACCGCGGTATTCAACCAGTATTACTCTGCCGTTGGGTTTTAATCCTTTTACAACTCCAATCATCACCTCTCGCGGAAACGAAAACTCGTGGTAAGCATCAACTAATAACACCACATCGACACTGGCGTTAGGAATGTTAGGAGACTGTTCGCTGGCTAGCACAGTATCAATATTTTCAACTCCGTCGGCTAATTTTCGGCGCTCGATGAAATTGAGCATTTTATCTTCTATATCAACAGCCAGTACTTTGCCTGTCGTTAATTGCAGCGCTATAGGAAAGCTAAAGTAACCCGTTCCAGCACCCAAGTCCGCCACATGATCGCTGGCCTTTAAAGACAGATTTTTTAGTAATAAATCAGTGCGTTCCTCGCGCTCACGCTTGGGACGTTCAAGCCAACCAGCACCAAGATGGCCCATAACATGGGATATTTCTCGGCCCATATAAAATTTACCGATCCCATCTCGACTGGCCTCCCCTATTTGATAATAAGGTCGATTGTTAGGTGTTTGGGTTTGAACAGGAGCTAGTACAGGGGCTAGCAACAATGTCAGAGTGATAAGAATTGTGATGATCATAAAAACGCCTCAAATTTTGTGTCTTTCTAGTACAATAATTAATAAGAAAATTTATACATTTTATTCGCATTATTTACGCAAGGCTGATCCCTAGAGATCAGTTTGCTGATGTCTTGTTTATCTTTCTATCGCTGATGGAATGAGCACTGGAATAGCCTATGAATATTTAACACTTTCAATCTTTTTATTAACAGTATTTTATGTCCGTTGACATTCTTTATTAACATGGCCAACGGCAACAGTGTACTTTAGGATTAAGTATGTGGATGGTAGAATGGTACTTTTATATTCACTTGCTGCCCAAGCCGCTAGCCTGAAATATAAACAGTGGTCATTAAACAACTAGCACCTCGAACAAACCAGCGGTGACTTTTTGTTTGAGCTTGATGTGTATAATTGAGCCTATGAGCACATTCGCTTTGGCGCTGTTCGATGGCTGCAATACATACTCTGTGGCGACATCAATAGCTTAATGGGTAAAGTAAATAGAGCGAAACAGCTTTATTGTTGCCTCTATCGTTATTAACTAAAACAATTATATGGACTGACTTACTATTGAGTTTCAGTCGTCATACCCATAAATGGATATCATCCGATGAAAAATACCGTAGCCTCCCTATTAAACCAGCAAGTCCAGTGTGTGTTAGCCACCCTTGGGGATAAAGAACTAGCATTACATTTAATGGCCTATGCTATTTCGACAGACTTGGATGAAATCTACCTTGTATCGCTAGAAAATACCCAAAAGGTAAAAAACATGCGCGTTAACCCCAATGTCACTTGTCTTTGGGATAATCGTACAGGCAAAAATGATGATCATACTGATGGCTTGGCCATGAGCGGCTTTGGTAAGGTTAAAGAACTCACTGGTGAGCCTGCTGAATCAGCGCAGCGCTTGTTGCTAAGTCGTAATGCCACACTGGAAAAGCTTTTGGCAGAGCCCAATGTGGTTATTTTTGCGCTTCAGATTGATCGTTACCAATGGGTAGAAGGTTACACTCGGGTAATAATCTACAAACCAGAAAAATCGTAGACGTTGCCGCTGATCAATTGCTCTTTGTAATGTTTTAATTATGTCTGACGTCACACTTAAGTGCCGTCACAAAAGGCATATATAAACATAGGTTTTGATCTGTGTATGTTGCCACAAATATGGTTACTACATTTTGGAGGATTTTTTAAAGGCTTTGCAAATAACGCGTATAATGGGCTAAGCCTTTTTTAGCAAGATAGGTTAATCGTTGATTGGGCTTGCCTATGAGGGATTTTTTGCGAGCACTTTGTTCGTCTTGGATACAAACGTTACATCCAAGACGCACATGGTGATTACACAAACCTGACTAAATAAGTCGGACTTAACAAAAATCCCTGCTTGTTTGCGCTTCAGTTCACTTCATTTCTATGGTGCTCATTGGTGATGTTTTTAATCGCCATCAAGCTGGTATTGCTGGTATCGCACCAATGTTTACCTTGTTCAACAATGTGACTAAAATTTTCATCTACAACTGTAGAGTACATTTTTTTTGAAACTGAAAATTCACTGCGTAACCGATAAATATCAGCACATAATAAGGTGTATTCAGCAATTGGCGGCGCTATTGGATGTGCTAAGATAAAATCAGATGTTTTACGATAACACTGTTTATCATTTTCACTTGGCAAACGTTCGTTGCCGAATACAAGGTAACTTTGGTTAAACTGTCGGTAAGCGTGTACAGCCCAATTTCGCTTTTCGTCAATCACATCGGCGCGTTCAAACAGCTCGAAATATACGTCAAAAGAAGCTTGGGGAAGATATAAATATTCATCAGGTACTAAAAACCACTTTCTCCAAAAAGAACTAACCGATTTGTTTTCAATAACCGTTAAATCGTCTATATTTTCGATCACTGTTTGACAATGTGTGCAACGACTTTCGGTAATGATGAAATTGGCTAATGCACCCGTCACCCCACCGTCTGAATAAGTTACTTGCCAGCAAGAATCAAAAGACATTATTACGTGTCTTAAAAATCGTTGCTCACAGTGAGGGCATGCAATTGTATCGGGTCCTGCAAATCGCGTCATTTTTAACTCCTTATAATTGCTGAGTCAAGTGTGGTTTGGTATAGCGGTCAACATGGATATATTAATTATATCTAGTTTTGTGATCGCTGCCCTTAGGTATCATTTTAAATTGCACCGTTATTCCTTTGGGCTGCAGAGCTTGTTCGATAGATGCTTTTTGAATTTGAGTATTTAGGCATTTCGCATTTCGCGATGTTTCACTTAGTTTGAGGGTTAACTGTATCAATTTGTTTTTATTTTTTTTGCCAGTCACTTTTGCTGCGTTTGTTATGTTACATGATGATTTTGAAAAGTCATTTGCATAGCTACACTATTTATTTCTAAGCTATGTTTTTTGTTAACAACTTAATGCTGTTTTCATTCCAACAGACTGTGAGTGAGTAAGTGTGATTCAATTCTTCTAGAGCAGATTGATGCTCTATGCTTGAATATCAAAGCTCATACTGACTATACATACCTAAAATCATCACGCACCCTACAATAGGTAGGATCAAAATTAAAGTAGCGGAGATAATAAATTGGTGATGAAGGACTAGTGATAATAAAAGTGGTTAAGTTATGCCCATTTTATTTTTTGTGGGTGTTTGTGAGCGGTTGTTATTGCTTTGTCATCGTCGGTGATAACCACGAACACATCACGTTAAATTTGCACTAATCAACACTTCAACTTTTTACTCAGGATTTACTTGGTGTACTTATCTAATTGCAGCATGGTAAGCGTTACCTTTTTGTTGAGTCTACCCACCTGATACGTTAAGTAATCAAACAAGGTCAGTGGAAATTCCACATTGCTGATAATGCTTTTGAGCATGTTGTGACATGCTTATGTTAAATGCTAATGTTAACAGCATATAAGCTAAAATCTGAACCTAGCATATGCCGTGAATTACGACAGATAAGTCACGCACAAATCACTCTCAAAATTAAGCAAAACAAATAAACTGTTTAAACTACGAATAGTGACCAAGAAGACTTGGCCACTTTATCCACTGTGGACTAAATAACTGTCAATCTATACCTAAAGCGTCAGTACCTACGACCTGTCCATTAAATTCATTCATAGCATCCATCAGCGAATCCCATAGGTACTCTGCTGAGGAGCTGTCACTCAAAATCGAGAAAGCAGCTATTTCATTAACTTCATGTCGAACAATAACGGCATTCACCCTGGCAACTGATGTTTGAACGATGGCTTCAAGCGGGAAAGATAATTCTCGTAAATCAACTCCGCATATTTTAGCCATAGTTTGCTCTATATATTTACCCGTCAACATAAACCACGCATGACTATTTTGACAATATAAGCAATAACAATTATCCGGTACAGGAAGCGCCGACAATTCTTGTAGCGTTTCCCCCATAGTAGTTGATCCATCTAAGACCCAGTATTCATTTTCACTTAAGCGCAATGTCATCAGTGATGCATCCTCGCTTTGCTGCATCATGTTAGGCTTACTTGGGACAGGCAACTTAGCCGCATCTAAATGAGACCTTGCGTTTATTCCTCGAAAACCAATACGGGCAACTACCGACAAGTCGATTAAAGCCAAATTAGCGGCGAGTTCTTGACTGTTTTTCTTGGAAACGACTTTAGTGACTAGGGCACTGTCACCCAGATTCTTTAACGTAATAGCATCCATCTTTCTATAAACAAAACTGCGTTGATTAAATAATTCAGACGTTTTTGTAGCACTCATGGTTATAGCTCCTGGCGCTTGTTTTCAGGATCAAAGAAAGGCAATTTAACCACCGTGGCTTTAACAACTTCGCCTTTATCAACTCTGATATCTATAGATGATCCAGGTTTACATTGATTAATACCCGCATAAGCCATTCCAATAATAGAGCCCACCGCAGAAGAATATTCACATGATGTCACGTTGCCACTAATATCTGCGTCTTCCAACACCAAATGCCCTTCTTTTGGTTTGGTGGTTTCTTTAGGCAATACAAAGCCAACAAGTTTGCGTGTCTGTTGTCGCGCCATCACAATATCGACTGAACGGCTGCCTACAAAAAATGGTTTTTTGCGATTAATGGCCCACCCCATTGAAACTTCACCCGGATGACTCATGCCGTCTGTGTCCTGACTGATAATAATGTGTCCTTTTTCTAAACGTAATAAGCGTTGAGTTTCTACTCCAAATGGTTTTATTTGAAACTCTTTACCCGCGTTCATCACTGCGTCCCATAACGCTTCGCCACAACTGGCTGGAACATGAATTTCATAGCCCAGTTCACCCACAAATCCAACTCGAAGGAGTCGTGCAGCAATTCCGGCAACGTTGCCTTCGCGATAAGCAAGAAAAGGAAAGGCTTCAGGGCTCAAGTCCACACCTTGTGTTATTTTTTCGATTACTTTTCGAGAGTCTGGACCTGCCACGTTAATCGCAGCAAATGCAGACGTGACGTTGGCAATATCAACGTTTAAACGCCATTGTGCGTTCCACTTCAACATTTCGCGATAAACGTGTTCTACACCACTGGTGGTTGCGGTGACATAAAAATGCTCTTCAGAAATGCGGCATGCCACACCATCATCGATAACCACACCATACTCATTGGTCAAAACGGCATATCTTGTTTTACCAATGGGCTGTTTTAAAAATGCAAAGGTATAGATGCGGTTCATAAATTCCGCGGCATCAGGGCCTCGTAAATCGATTCCACCAAGAGTACTAATGTCAATTATACCCACTTTATTGCGCACGTGTTTTGACTCAAGTTGCATGCAGTTATCGCGTTCAGCCAGTTGCCCATAAAATGCGGGTCTCTGCCAATTGCCTGCGGGCATCATCTTAGCGCCTAATTCAATATGACGATAATGCATTGCCGTATGGCGTACAGGATCAAAAACTCGCCCTGCTACATGGGCCAACTTCTCAGGTGCATAGGGTGGACGGGCCGTTGTGACGCCTGTTTCTGTCACCGTACGATCAGTGGCATTGGCCACTAAGCGTGCGGTTGGTAATGCAGAATGACGACCTTGTGATGGCCCCATACCTACAGTCGAAAAACGTTTTACCAATTGGATATCGCGATAACCTAAACGTGTAGCATTCACAATATCTTTGGTTTGTAAGTCTTCGTCAAAATCGACAAAGTCCTTACCTTTAGGATGACTAAAGATTGGCCAGTCAAAATTCACTTTACTGCTGCACGTTACTTGTTTGGGCAGCTCTATATCATGGCCTAAATTTTTCAAGGCTTCACAGGCGGCAAATTCGCCGTCTTTCATGACCGTATCTAATGAATAAATACCATTGACCGAACCGGCAATGTGCAAATGCGGGGGTAAATTTGAAAGAGTAAACTCCGAATTATCATCATATGATAGCTGAGCACCTGCTTGGCAAAGCAAGGGATATGCGGGCATATAACCTGCCGCCATGCATAATAGGTCGCAATCAATCATGTCTGATTGTTGAGACACTTGTCCCTGCGCCACAATTTCACGCACATCAACGGCTCGAATATGACGGTTACCTTTGTTTGCTAAGGCTTCGTAAATCGTATGCCCTTGTTTAACCGTGATCCCTTTATTTTCAAGCGCTGCTAATAATTCGACAGAATCATTGGTTTTTCGCATATCGATTAAAGCAGCAACCTCAACCCCGTTCTCTTGTAATTCAAGTGCGGCCAAATAACCATCATCGTTACCTGTTAAAACAACGGCTTTTTGACCCGGTTTAACCGCATACAACTTCATTAATCTGGTTGCAGCGCTACTCATGATGATGCCGGGTAAATCATTATTACGAAACACAACGTGCTGTTCAAACGCACCAGATGCAACTATGCATTCTTTTGCGCGTACCTTGTACATACGCTTGCCTTGAATAATCGGCAGATAATTATCGGTAAACCATGCATTACAAGTAGCGTTCAACAACACTTTAATATTGTCGTGTTGTTCAATATTTTTAGTTAATTTAATACGCAGCAAGTCTGCTTTTTTGCCTTCTATATCAAAGCGATGATAAGCAAGCGCTCCGCCTAGTACACCAAGTTCTTCTACAAGCAACACCTGACAACCTGCATCCGCTGCTTTTAATGCGGCACTCATTCCAGCAGGACCTGCACCTACCACTACCACATCATGAAACAAATATGCTTTGTCGTAATACTCAGGTTGAAACTCCAAATCAAGTTTACCCAAACCTGATTTTTTACGAATAAAGGGTTCCCATTTTTCCCACATGCCCATTGGTTTGAAGAAGGCACGGTAATAAAAGCCAACAGGCATAAATCGACTAAAATAGCCTAAAATTGCATCGCGGTCGTTTACTAATGAGCCGCTATAATTCTGACCTGCTACTCTTTGTCCAGAAACAACTAGTTCTTTATCCGCCAGCACATTTGGCTCACCACCCAGTTGCACCATAGTATTAGCATCTTGACCAGCCATAGTCAGTGGACCTCTGGCACGATGATATTTAAAAGAACGAGACATCAACCATCGCTTATTTGCGACTAAGGCACTGGCAATTGAATCGCCTTGCAGGCCTTCATACTGCATGCCATCAAACTCAAAATTGACCGTCTTATTGTGATCAACTAATAAACCCATAGGTTTTTTTAAGCGCATTGTATGACTCATGACTCGGCCTTTTCGGGTTTAGGTGCAAACTCAACTCGTTGCTTAAAAATCTCTGATGCATTATAGGTACGGACTACGTTATCTGTTCCTGTATGCCTTTCAGCAATAAACCAAAAACTAGTTGCCGCATGCAACCACCATTCACGCACTACCCCAATATTGTTATCTGAATAAAACACGTAATCAGCCCATTCAGCATCGCTACAATTATTAGGATCTGGCATATCAGTGACTTCACCGCCATATACAAATTCGCTTATATTTCGTGGCCCATTTAGCGGGCAAACCATAATTTTCATAATATCAACCTCGCTTAGTGGCTAGCTGCAGTAGCGCCCATTTCATTAACCTGACGAAACTCTTTAAATCGATCCATAGCAAAAGGAGCAATAAGTTTGGGTACTTTGCCACCACTAGCAATCAACTCAGCCATGGTTTTTCCACAAATAGGTGTCGCTTTAAACCCCCATGTTCCCCAGCCAGCATCCAGATAATAATTATCAACCGGACTTAGCCCCATAACAGGACTGTAGTCAGATGTCATATCTGTGACACCAGCCCATTGCCGTAATAACCGCAGATTTGCCATAAAAGGAAACATTTCAATAGCACTGGATAAAAGACTTTCTTTCAACTCAAGCGTGGAACGGGTGTTGTACAATGGATAAGGGTCTGAGCCACCACCAAAAACGATTTCTCCGCGGCTTGTTTGCTGCACATAACAATGCAAAGCCGAAGAACTCACCATTGGATCGAGGAAAGGTTTAACCGGTTGAGTCACCATTGCCTGCAATGGATACGATACGATGGGAAGCTTAAAGCCAGCTTTTGCCGCTAATAAAGAACTATGTCCTGCAACAGCTTGCACAGCACAGCCACATTTAACGATACCTTTATTGGTTTTTACTCCAACAACCTTATTATTTTCTATAATGACATCTAACACTTCTGTGAGTTGATGTAGCTCAACACCACGTTGGGTTGCGCCTTTAGCGTAACCCCAAGCTACGGCATCGTGTCGAGCCGTTGCCCCATCCTTATGCCATAGACCAGCTAATACAGGTAGGTGTCCAGGATTCATATTGAGTGTGGGGACCAATTCTTTAATTTCTTGAGGGCCAATTAATTCAGTTTTTCCACCAAAATGTGTACTCACCTCTGCTCGCTGACGAAAGCCTCTTATGGCTGCATCTGTATGTGCAAGTGTTAACTGTCCTCGCTGCGAATACATAATATTAAAATCAAACTCATTCGAGAGATTTTTAAACATGTTGACCGATTCGCTATAAAACTTAACCCCTTCAGGGGTCATATAATTAGAACGAATTACAGCCGTGTTTCTGGCTGTATTACCTCCTCCTAAATAGCCTTTTTCTAAAATGGCTACATTGGTAATGCCGTGATATTTAGCTAAATAATAGGCAATAGCTACACCATGTCCGCCGCCCCCTATTATGATCACGTCATAACTGGATTTTAGTTTAGTCGGGAGTGGTAAATCAGCATGTTTCTCGAATGCATAATCTTTTTTTAGACCGTATTTTAATAATGAAAAAGGCATTAGTTTCGCTTCCCAAGAGATATGGTTGGTAAACTCAATAAATCGCAAGGAAGTGAGAGGTTCAATTGAGAAAAAGTAAAGACAGTAACTAAGTTTAAGAAGGTAGAAAAGTTAAAGGAGTTTAAAAAAAAATTCATTTGTTCAACACCTGATTGCTGGCAGCCGTTAAAGTATTTTTCATTAAACAAGCTATCGTCATAGGACCAACACCACCAGGAACGGGGGTAATAGCATGAACTAGAGGTTCAATATCGTTAAAATCAACATCACCGACCAGTTTTCGCTTGCCATCAATGTCGACCACATTAATGCCCACATCAATCACAGTTGCACCACGCTTAACCCAATCAGCATTGATCATTTTTGGTCGGCCTACAGCCGCAATAATAATATCTGCTTGAGAACAAAGCTGTTCAATATTCTGACTACGTGAATGCACGGTGATAACAGAACAATCCGCTTGTAATAACATCGAAGCCATCGGTTTGCCTACGATATTTGAACGGCCAACAACAACGGCTAATTTACCGCTTAAATCAGGGTATATGCTTTTTAATAACAGCATGCAACCATATGGCGTACAAGGTTTCAGCGTTGCTGTTCCAGCGACTAAGCCACCCACATTAATGGGATGAAAACCGTCTACATCTTTATCGGGATGAATAGCTTCAATCACCGCCTTTTCATCAATATGTTTAGGTAATGGTAATTGCACCAAAATTCCATGCACCGCTGGATCATTATTTAACCCTTGGATCGTTTCGATAAGGTCGACTTGTGAAGTAGCAACTGACAATATGTGTTCAGTAGAATGAATTCCCACTTCAGTAGCACGTTTTATTTTATTACGAACATATACTTCGCTAGATGGATCTTCACCCACTAAAACAACCGCTAACCCGGGAATGACTTTGTGAGTTTCACGAAATGCCTGCACTTCAATTATTAATTCTTCAATAATTTGTTGAGATATTTTTTTACCATCAATTATTGTTGCCATAACCTAATCCTTTTTACACTTATTTAAAAACAAGGGTTTTGTTACCGTACAAAAACACACGATTTTCACAATGCAATTTAACTGCACGCGCCAAAGCAATCGTTTCTGTATCACGACCAATTGACACTAATTGTTCAGCATTATGAGTATGATCAACAGGTTGAACTGCTTGTTCAATAATCGGTCCTTCATCTAAATCTGAAGTGACATAATGCGCCGTTGCTCCGATCAGTTTGACACCGCGCTCGTAGGCTTGATGATAAGGTCGAGCACCTTTAAAACCGGGTAAAAAAGAATGATGAATATTAATAGCGTGACCCGATAACTGTTTACATAAACTATCGGATAAAATCTGCATGTAGCGTGCAAGAACAACCAGCTCTGTATCTGTTTCTTTCACTAAATCAAGCAGGGCCAATTCCTGCTCTCTTTTGTTATCTTTAAGAATAGGTAAGTGAACAAAACGAATGCCCTCTCGCTCAGCCATAGGTCGAAGATCTTTATGGTTTGACACTATTGCCGTAATTTCTATCGGTAATTCACCTTTGTGAAAAAGATAGAGCAAATTAGTTAAGCAATGATCTGATTTACTGACCATGAATAATACACGTTTAGGAATGGAAGAGTCATAAAGCTGCCACTCCATGTCGAACTGTTTGGCTATTTCAGTAAACCCGTCTCGGATCAGACTGACATCAAAGTCTTTTGGTTCGACTCGACAAACGAGACGCATAAAAAAACGTTCATTAATTTCATCGTCGTACTGGTTCAACTCAGATATATAACAACCTTTTGCCCATAAAAACGATGTTACTGCTGCTACGATGCCACCAGTAGCAGAACATGTGACTTTAAGCACAAGCTCAGTTGATTGAGATTTTAGCTTTATCATGATTATTCACCTTATATTTATATACTTATTTCATATATGAACACTCTATTCTTATATGATTTAAATAACTTAATTAGTGTTGAAATATTGCGCTAATAACTCACTATATAAATAAACTTTTCTTATTTCAACAGGAACTTGCTTTTAAAGTAAAATTATTGATAATAACTTCATATATACATAAAAAATTCAAATATGATGATTATGAAAAATTCCACTAAACCTAATGATAGTCCTAATGATAGTTCTAATGGTAGCTCAAACGATTCAAGTTATACCGTTCCTGCGTTATCTAGAGGTTTACTGATTATAGAAATGTTTAGAAATACAAAACGGGTACTCAGCACCCAAGACTTTTCTGAAGCATTACAAGTGAGTCCCTCTTCGATTTATCGCATTGTGCAAACACTCGTCGATATGAAATACCTCAGTAAAGTTGCACGAAACACTTATGAGTTAGGCCCTCAGGTTATTTCTAATGGATTTTCTTATCTTGCAAGCCGTGATCTAGTGGATGTTGCAGCCCCCCATTTACAACAATTGCGTGACTCAACCTCCGTGTCTTGTCATCTTGCCATTCTTGATGGCTGGGAAACAATATATATATACCGTGCGCTAGCATCGCAACGTTTATCGGTTAATGTGCCTATAGGCACTAGGTTACCCAACCATACCAATGCGCTTGGCCGCGCCTTATTGAGTAAAAAAAACCCTGAAGAGCTAAGTCAGTTATATATTGGCAAACAACTGGATAATCACCCTCGACCTCATCCACAAAATTTATTAGAGCTTGCAGAACTTATTCAAATCGATCGAAGCCAAGGCTATGCCATCAGCTACTCTGATAATGCGACCGCTATTGCAGCACCCTTATTCAACTATGCTGGAGAGATAGTTGCTGCAATCAATGCATCAGGCCCCGACGTGATTATGAAAGATAAAGTAGTCAATCGCGGAATTATGGAGCAACTACTAAAAACGGCGGCTAAAATCTCCATGGAACTAGGTTATCGTGAATAAAACTAAGTACTCGTTACCTTAAAATTAATATGATCGGGCGAACTAGATTCTAGATTGAATAAAGAACAGTTAAAGTACGGTTAAAGTCCGATTACATTTTATTTCTGTTTCTAATGGACTTTTAAGTCAACCTGCCTATTATTCATGCCACATATTATCCATATATAAATAATGTCATTCACTATTAATATTTCAATCATACGGATTGCATTTAATTAAAATAATAACGTCACTGCATAAACATCTTATTTTTCGAAGTTTTTTTGTTGGGTTGTTGTCTTGATGAGGGCTTTTGATAAATGCTATTAATGAGAGCTTTTAATAAATAACCTTATTACATGCTCTTTTGATTGAGTCTAATAATAGTAATAGAAAATGAACATAAATAATAACAATGTAACGAGGGGCACAGCATGTCAGAGATAAATATTACTTTAAAAAACGTTTACGAAATAACGCTAGCAGCACTTAAAGGCGCTGGCGCAAG
>JBNMPD010000050.1:0-17377 GCA_051276225.1 Flavobacteriales bacterium | reverse complement strand
GAGCGGCGATAACACCTACAGCTTCACCATGACCAACCATATGTCCACGGGCCAAATCACGGCCATAACATCTGGCACATACACCAAAGTCATTTTCACATGTGATAACAGAACGAACTTGAATTTGATCAATTGAATTGACCTCAAGTAAGTCTACTAAGGCTTCGTCTAGCAGAACGTTACGCTCTACTAACACTTCCTTAGTACCTGGTTTCATAACGTCTTCAGCAACAGTACGACCTAATACACGTTCCCGAAGTGGTTCAACAACATCGCCACCTTCGATTAGCGGTGTCATTTTAACACCTTCGAAGGTGCCACAATCATCGTTATTGATAACCAAATCTTGTGCAACGTCAACCAGACGTCGAGTTAAGTAACCCGAGTTGGCTGTTTTCAATGCCGTATCAGCCAAACCTTTACGCGCTCCGTGAGTAGAGATGAAGTACTGAAGTACGTTCAAACCTTCGCGGAAGTTAGCAGTGATGGGTGTTTCAATGATCGAACCATCTGGTTTCGCCATCAAACCTCGCATGCCCGCTAACTGACGGATTTGTGCGGGGCTACCACGAGCACCTGAGTCGGCCATCATAAATACTGAGTTGAAAGAGACTTGCTCTTCCATTTCACCATCACGATTTTTAACTGTCTCAATGGACAAGTTATCCATCATGGCTTTGGCTACTTTTTCGTTTGCGTTTGACCAGATATCGATAACTTTGTTGTAGCGCTCACCCGCAGTAACAAGACCCGATTGGAATTGTTCTTGGATTTCGCGTACTTCAGCTTCTGCGTCTTCGATAATATCTTTCTTGGCATCGGGAATAACCATGTCATCTATACCAACAGATGCACCCGCAATCATCGCGTAGTGAAAACCGGTATACATGATTTGGTCGGCAGCAATAACAGTATCTTTTAAGCCTAGGGTACGGTAGCAAGCATTCAATAACTTAGAAATCTGCTTTTTGCCCATCGCTTTGTTGATAATTTCGAAAGGTATACCTTTTGGCAAAGCCAATGAGAAAATCGCACGACCAACCGTAGTGTCGGTTAGGGTGATTTTTTCGACTTTGTTGCCTTCAGCATCCGTTTCGTATTCTGTGATACGTACTTTAACGCGAGCGTGTAATTCTGCTGCTTCAGTACGATATGCTTTTTCAGCTTCATGAGGACTAGTAAACATCATGCCTTCACCTCTACCATTAACACGGTCACGTGTCATATAGTACAAGCCCATTACCACATCCTGTGAAGGTACGATAATTGGCTCACCATTGGCTGGTGAAAGAATGTTGTTGGTAGACATCATCAATGCGCGAGATTCAAGCTGTGCTTCAATTGTCAACGGAATGTGAACAGCCATTTGGTCACCATCGAAATCGGCGTTATACGCAGCACACACCAGTGGGTGTAACTGAATCGCTTTTCCTTCGATTAGGATCGGTTCAAATGCTTGGATCCCCAGTCTGTGCAGTGTGGGTGCACGGTTAAGTAGCACTGGATGTTCACGAATAACTTCGTCTAAAACATCCCACACTTCTGGGTCTTCACGCTCAACTAATTTTTTAGCTGCTTTAATAGTAGTAGCAAGGCCACGACCTTCTAATTTTCCGTAGATAAACGGCTTGAATAACTCAAGTGCCATTTTCTTAGGCAGACCACATTGGTGTAAACGTAATGTGGGACCCACTGTTATGACAGAACGACCAGAATAATCAACACGTTTACCAAGCAAGTTTTGACGGAAACGACCTTGCTTACCTTTGATCATATCAGCCAAAGATTTTAGAGGACGTTTGTTAGAACCCGTTATTGCACGACCACGACGACCGTTATCTAACAAGGCATCAACCGCTTCTTGCAACATACGTTTTTCGTTACGTACAATAATATCTGGAGCAGCAAGGTCTAAAAGACGCTTTAAACGGTTGTTACGGTTGATAACACGACGGTATAAATCATTCAAATCTGACGTCGCGAAACGTCCGCCGTCTAGTGGAACCAAAGGACGTAAGTCAGGAGGTAGCACAGGTAATATTGTCAAAATCATCCACTCAGGTTTGTTGCCTGATAGTTGGAAAGATTCTAATAATTTTAAACGTTTGGTAATTTTCTTACGTTTTGTCTCAGAGTTAATTGAAGGCAACTCTTCACGCATAGAGACAACATCAGCATCAACGTCTAGTGCTTTAAGCAATTCATAAACTGCTTCGGCACCCATTTTTGCTTCAAACTCGTCACCGTGCTCTTCAAGTGCATCCAAATATTCTTCTTCAGTCAGAAGTTGACTGCGCTCAAGCGTTGTCATGCCTGGCTCTGAGACCACGTATGATTCAAAATAAAGTACACGTTCAATATCACGTAATGTCATATCTAACATCAAACCAATACGGGACGGCAATGATTTCAAGAACCAAATATGTGCAACTGGACTTGCCAAATCAATGTGGCCCATACGCTCACGACGTACTTTAGTTAAGGTAACTTCTACCCCACATTTTTCACAAATCACGCCACGATGTTTGAGGCGCTTGTACTTACCACATAGACATTCGTAATCTTTAACAGGACCAAAAATACGTGCGCAAAATAAACCATCACGTTCAGGTTTAAAAGTACGGTAATTAATTGTTTCTGGCTTCTTAACTTCACCAAATGACCATGAACGGATCATATCCGGTGATGCAAGACCAATCCGGATATTATCGAATTCTTCAGTCTTATGTTGTTGCTTAAGAAACTTTAATAAATCTTTCACATTTCTCTCCCAGCGGAGTCAATTGCAAAGGTGTAACAGTTGCACTGACAACTGATACACCATCATGTCTAAAAGCTCAACGAGCAGCTTATCGCTCTTCTAGTTCGATGTTGATACCTAGTGAACGAATTTCTTTCAACAATACGTTGAAAGATTCTGGCATACCAGGATCCATACGATGATCACCATCCACGATGTTTTTATACATCTTGGTTCGGCCGTTTACGTCATCGGACTTAACAGTTAACATTTCTTGCAAGGTATAAGCGGCACCATAAGCTTCAAGTGCCCATACTTCCATCTCTCCGAAACGTTGACCACCAAACTGCGCTTTACCACCCAACGGTTGCTGTGTAACCAAGCTGTATGAACCAGTAGAACGAGCATGCATTTTATCGTCTACTAAGTGGTTCAATTTCAACATGTACATATAACCCACAGTCACAGGGCGCTCAAATGCGCGACCAGTTCGACCGTCGAACAAAGTGATTTGTCCGCTTTCTGGGATATCTGCCAAGGTCAGCATATGTTTGATTTCAGCTTCAGTTGCACCATCGAAGACAGGTGTTCCCATGGGTACACCTTTACGAAGGTTACCGGCTAAACGTGTGACTTCATCGTCACTGAAAGTACTTAAATCGACTTCCTGATGCGATTTGCCAGCACTGTATACTTCTTGTAAGAAGCTACGCAGCTTAGCCATCTCTTCGTGTTCTTTAAGCATGCGATCGATTTTCACACCGATACCGCTAGCAGCCATACCCAAGTGAGTTTCAAGTACCTGACCAATGTTCATACGCGATGGTACGCCCAGTGGATTCAATACGATGTCAACCGGTGTACCGTTTGCATCATAAGGCATGTCTTCAACAGGTTTGATAGTCGAGATAACACCTTTGTTACCGTGACGACCCGCCATCTTATCACCAGGTTGAATATGACGTTTAACTGCAAGGTAAACCTTAACAATTTTAAGCACACCGGGTGCTAAATCATCACCTTGGGTGATTTTGCGACGTTTAATTTCAAACTTAGTATCAAAGTCAGATTTAATCTCAACATGCTGATCAGCAATTTGATCAAGCTCAGATTGTGCATCTTCATCGTCAAGCGTTAAGTCAAACCACTTATCACGAGGCATGTTGTCAAGTTTTGCTTGATCAACACCCGACTTAAGCAATAAATTACCTGCACGAGCAAAAATGCCGTCAGCTAATATATTGAATTCGTCAGATAAGTCTTTTTTCACTTCGCGTAATTGCATATCTTCAATTTCACGAGCGCGTTTGTCTTTCTCAACACCATCACGGGTGAAGACCTGAACGTCGATGACTGTTCCATGAACGCTGTTAGGCACTCTTAATGAAGTATCTTTAACGTCAGATGCTTTTTCACCGAAAATTGCTCGTAGAAGTTTCTCTTCTGGCGTTAGCTGAGTTTCACCTTTGGGTGTCACTTTTCCTACCAGAATATCGCCGCCTTTAACTTCAGCACCAATATAAACCACACCAGACTCATCCAGTTTACCTAGAGCAGACTCGCCCACATTTGGGATATCGGAACTAATTTCTTCTGGACCTAGCTTAGTATCACGAGCAATACAGCTTAATTCTTGGATATGTATAGAAGTAAATCTGTCTTCCATCGCTACGCGTTCAGAGATTAGGATTGAATCTTCGAAGTTGTAACCGTTCCAAGGCATAAATGCGATTCGCATGTTTTGACCTAAAGCCAGTTCACCCATATCGGTAGACGGACCATCGGCTAATACATCACCTGCAACAACGGGTTCGCCAGCATTACAAGTGGGCCTTTGATTGATACATGTGTTTTGGTTTGAACGGGTATATTTTGTTAGGTTGTAAATATCAATACCTGCTTCACCAGCAGTCATTTCGGCTTCATTAACCTTAACAACAATTCGGCTAGCATCAACAAAAGATACTGAACCACCACGTTTAGCAATGATGGTAACACCTGAATCAACAGCAACTATTTTTTCCATACCTGTTCCGACTAATGGCTTTTCAGCAATCAATGTAGGAACGGCTTGACGTTGCATGTTGGCACCCATTAGTGCTCGGTTAGCATCATCATGCTCTAGGAAGGGGATAATGCTGGCAGCAACAGATACGATCTGCTGTGGTGACACATCCATGTAAGTGATTTCAGATACCGACATTAACGTGGTTTCACCACGGAAACGACAAGGGATCAAATCTTCAGTCAACTTACCTTTAGCATCAAGTGCAACGTTTGCCTGTGCAATCGCATATTGACCTTCTTCTATCGCAGATAGATAGTCAATTTCGTCAGTCACTACGCCGTCTACTATTTTACGATATGGGGTTTCTAAGAAACCGTAATCATTAGTTCGTGCATAACTTGCAAGGGAGTTGATGAGACCAATGTTGGGGCCTTCAGGTGTTTCGATTGGACATACACGACCATAGTGAGTCGGATGCACATCTCGTACTTCAAAACCTGCACGTTCACGTGTCAAACCACCCGGACCTAAGGCAGAAATACGACGTTTGTGGGTTACTTCAGACAATGGATTGTTCTGATCCATAAACTGAGACAATTGGCTTGAACCAAAGAACTCTTTAACCGCAGCAGAGATAGGTTTAGCATTAATAAGATCCTGAGGCATAATTGCATCAAGGTCTCCTAAGCTCAAACGTTCTTTAACAGCACGCTCCACACGAACAAGACCAACGCGGAACTGGTTCTCAGCCATTTCGCCAACAGAACGAATACGTCTGTTACCTAAATGGTCTATATCATCAACTTCGTCTTTACCATCACGGATAGTGATAAGTTGTTTCATTACAGCAACAATATCAGCTTTATCTAGTACGCCTTTACCAGTAGAGACATCACGGCCTAAACGACGATTGAACTTCATACGTCCAACAGCAGATAAATCATAACGATCTTCTGAGAAGAATAGGTTGTTAAATAAAGTTTCAGCCGCGTCTTTAGTCGGTGGTTCACCGGGGCGCATCATACGGTAAATTTCGACCAAAGCTTCTAGCTTATTGGTTGAACCATCAATGCGTAGAGTGTCTGAAATATAGGCACCGTGATCAAGCTCGTTGATATAAAGCGTATCAAATGCTTTGATCCCTGCTTCAGTAATCTCAGCAATATTTTCTAAAGTTAACAGGTCATTTGCGCTAACAATAACTTCACCCGTTTCTTTACTGATGTAGTCACGAGCAAATACACGACCGACTAAATATTCAGCAGGTACTTCAAGTTCTGTTATTTTTGCTTTTTCAAGCGCGCGCGTATGACGTGCCGAAATACGACGACCCGTCTCAACAACCACTTTACCTTTATTGTCTAAGATGTCGAACTGCGCGGTTTCACCACGAAGTCTGTCTGGAACGATATCTGACAAGTATTTTTCACCGTCGATACGTACTTGGTTTGTTTCAAAAAACAACGCAAGTATTTCTTCGGTAGGCATTTCTAATGCACGTAACATAATAGTTGCCGGTAACTTACGACGTCTATCTATTCGTACAAACAAATTATCTTTAGGGTCAAATTCAAAGTCTAACCACGAACCACGGTAAGGAATAACGCGCGCGTTATATAACACTTTACCTGATGAGTGAGTTTTCCCTTTGTCGTGATCGAAGAACACGCCTGGTGAACGGTGTAATTGCGACACTATGACACGCTCAGTACCATTGATAACAAATGTACCGTTATCAGTCATGAGTGGAATTTCACCCATGTAGACTTCTTGCTCTTTAATGTCTTTTACTGTGCCTGGTGCTGCTTCTCTATCGAACAACACTAAACGCAATTTCACACGTAGAGGTGCAGAAAATGTAACACCACGTATCTGACATTCTTTGACGTCAAATACTGGGGCACCTAAACGGTAACTTACATACTGCAACTCAGCGTTACCGGAGTAACTTTTTATTGGGAAAACTGATCGAAATGCTGCTTCCAGTCCATGTTGACCATCTACATCAAGATCAATAAACTTTTTAAAAGAATCTAATTGGATTGAAAGTAGATACGGTATTTCCAATACCTGTGGACGTTTGCCAAAATCCTTACGGATACGTTTCTTTTCGCTATAAGAGTAAACCATGGGTTCCTCAGCCTGCCGATTTTTGACCCAACCTGCTTATCTAGATGTCAATACAGACATAAAGTTAAACAAACTTCCGCTATCCTTTAAGGTTGCAGAAAAACGTTTACCAAAGTCATTAAGAGGCTTACTTAACTTATTGGTTTTATTTAGTTTATCTACAATTTGCACTTCATTACTAGGACTAATATCAAAGGATGAAAATAGTAAATCCTACAGCGCAAAAAGGCTGGTGATTAAAAAACCACCAGCCTATGCCATTTCAGGCTAACAATCTGTGTTTAAGCAGATTATTATTTAAGCTCAACTTCAGCGCCAGCTTCTTCAAGCGTCTTCTTAAGTTCATCAGCGTCTGCTTTAGAAATACCTTCTTTAACAGATGTTGGAGCAGCTTCAACTAATGTTTTAGCTTCTTTTAGTCCAAGACCTGTAGCAGAACGTACTGCTTTGATAACTGATACTTTGTTCGGGCCGAAAGAGGTCATAAAGACATCAAATTCAGTTTGCTCTTCAACCACTTCAGCAGCTGCTGCAGGTCCGGCTACAGCAACAGCTGCTGCAGCAGAAACGTTGAATTTTTCTTCAGCCGCTTCGATCAGTTCAACAAGTTCCATTACTGGCATTTCAGCAATAGCGTTTAATATATCATCTTTAGTTAGAGCCATTTCTCTAAACTCCTGGGTTTAATGTTAA
This sequence comes from Flavobacteriales bacterium, assembly GCA_051276225.1. Classification (GTDB taxonomy): domain Bacteria; phylum Pseudomonadota; class Gammaproteobacteria; order Enterobacterales; family Alteromonadaceae; genus Paraglaciecola. Next base: position 9,806 of record JBNMPD010000050.1, on the reverse strand, counting down.
AAAATTATAATGCCAAAGTCGAAAATTATTTTTCGTCTTTGATCGCCGCCAATACACGCACAAATTTGCCTGGAACTTCGTTGATAGTTCGAACGAATTTCTCGACAGGTGCTTTGAAGGTAGCAAGTAATCTTGCCAACGCTTCGTCGCGGGTAGGAAGTGATGCCACTGCGTCCAGTTTTTCTGGACCCAATAAACCACTTCCAATAGAAAGTGCAGTTACGTTTAACTTGCTGTTAGTTTTTGCAAAGTCTTTAAAAAGACGAGCAGCACTGCCAGGGGCATCTATGGAAAAACCATAGATTAACGGGCCAGTTAAAGCACTGTCCATATCAGAAAAATTACTATCAGCTAAACCACGTTTTGCTAGGGTGTTACGAATTACTCGTAAATAAACACCTTGCTCACGCGCTTTAACACGAAGGTCAGTTAATTCTGCTACTTCCATGCCACGGTATTCAGCGACGGCAACAGATAGAGCTCGAGACGCAACATCGTTTATTTCTATTACGATCTCTTTTTTTGCTGCTAAGCCTAATGCCACTGAGTTCACCTCTTAAAGTCTGAAACATCATTCCTATTAGAAATATCCGTTTCAGGATTCACAGATTGATATCATTAAATAAGCGTTAACTTAAGTAAATCCACCGCTCTACGGTGTTCGTTAATCCCAGAGAGTCTGAGTCGATACCACCGTCTGCGCAGGCTGGCTTTTTAAGTAAGTTGTTTGCGACATGTAATATAAATATTACTATCTAGGCGAATGCTCTCTTACTTCACTCACCAACTTACGCCTGCGGTCTAGGACGGGAGTCTGTTGTCTCGCTAATTTTACAAAAAGCTCAACTTGGACTCCAACCCATAACCTTTATAGAGAAACAGATAACCTACTGGCTATCTGCTAAAACCAAACTTACTTAACTTCTAAGCTAGCTTGATCTACAGAAACACCTGCACCCATTGTTGTGCTAAGGCTGACTTTCTTAATGAAGGTGCCTTTAGCTGAAGAAGGTTTCGCTTTGTTAAGCGCTTCTAGCAATGCTGCTAAGTTTTCTTGAATGTGGTTTGCTTCAAAAGCGATTTTACCAATGCTTGCATGGATAATACCGTTTTTGTCGTTACGATAACGCACCTGACCTGCTTTAGCATTTTTCACTGCTGTTGCAACGTCTGGTGTAACCGTGCCGGTTTTAGGGTTAGGCATTAGGCCACGTGGGCCTAAGATTTGACCTAACTGACCAACAACGCGCATTGCATCCGGAGAAGCAACAACAACGTCAAAGTTCATTTCGCCTTTTTTAACTAGCTCGGCTAAATCTTCCATACCAACAATGTCAGCACCGGCAGCTTTAGCAGCTTCAACGTTTGCACCCTGAGTGAAAACAGCAACACGTACGTCTTTACCTGTACCATTTGGTAATACAGTTGCACCACGAACGTTTTGATCAGATTTACGTGCATCAATACCAAGGTTAACAGCAACGTCAACGCTTTCTGCAAATTTAGCAGTGGCTAATTCTTTCAATAAAGCAACCGCTTCATTAAATCCGTATTCTTTAGTCGCATCAACTTTATCTAAAACTAAGCGAGCGCGTTTTGTTAATTTAGCCATATCTTACCCCTCTACCACTAGGCCCATGCTGCGTGCAGAGCCAGCGATGGTGTTTACTGCGGCTTCTAAACTTGCTGCAGTCAAATCAGGTTCTTTAGTTTGTGCAATTTCTTCTAATTGCGCGCGCGTCACTTTGCCCACTTTTTCAGTGTTAGGACGGCCAGAACCATTTTTTATTCCAGCAGCTTTTTTGAGCAAAAAAGAAGCAGGAGGAGTCTTAGTTATGAAGGTGAAAGAACGATCTTCGTATACAGTTATCTCTACTGGTACTGGAGCGCCTTTTTCTAGAGCTTCTGTTTTTGCGTTAAACGCCTTACAGAATTCCATAATGTTCACACCATGTTGACCTAATGCAGGACCAACTGGAGGACTTGGGTTTGCAGCACCTGCTGCAACCTGAAGCTTAATTAAGCCAGTGACTTTTTTCGCCATGATAATTACTCTCTAATTTGGGTATAACGCCTTGTAAACACTGAGAATGCTTACTCATTCGGCTTCCCGTTCATATAAAATGGGTCGCAAATTATAGATGAACTTACACCTTGACACAAGTCTTATTGTTGACAATTTCAATTCTGTGCTTTAAGTAAATGTTTATAACTATTAGGTTAATCATTAGTACACAAATAATTTGTCGCGATGTCATACACATCTTATTAATCATTAAAGTGTCAACAGCGCCTTAATGACTCCTACTATTTATCTAGAGTTCAAGTTTTTAGCTCAAAACCTTAATCATAACAATTTTGCAGAGCCTATCTTTAAATTAAAAAGAATCGTCAGTTCATATAACAGCGAATAGCGGCTTTAGTATCGATAAAATATAAATAATCGAAACATTAAATGAACTATTTTATCTAATGGCTACAACGTTTCGGATATTTAAATCTGTACTGTTAATACTTTCAAACAATAAAAAAGGATGCTGAACGCATCCTTTTTTATTCAAGCTAACAAATAAAACTAGCCTTTTTCAACCTGACCAAACTCTAGCTCTACAGGTGTTGAGCGACCAAATATAAGTACTGACACTTTCAAGCGACTTTTTTCGTAGTCGACTTCTTCGACCACACCATTGAAATCTGCAAAAGGTCCATCGGTGACACGAACCACTTCGCCCGGTTCGAACAACGTTTTTGGTTTCGGCTTATCAACGCCTTCTTCAAGACGATTTAAAATAGCGTCTGCCTCTTTTTTAGTAATAGGCGCTGGACGGTCTGATGTACCACCAATAAAACCTAAAACGCGAGGAACACTTTTAACCAAATGCCATGAATCTTCGTTCATATCCATTTGGACCAATACGTAGCCTGGAAAAAATTTCCGTTCGCTTTTTCTTTGTTGACCTGCACGCATTTCAACCACTTCTTCGGTGGGCACTAAAATTTCACCAAAATGATCTTCCATTTCGTTCATTCTAATATGTTCTAACAACGTTTTTTGAACGCGGCCTTCATATCCAGAGAAAGCTTGCACCACGTACCATTTTTTATCAGACATCGCTTAAATCCCTAATCCAGTTATAAATGACACAATTTCAACAATAATTCCGTCTAGTCCCCATAAAATGAGTGCCACAACAACGGTAGCGGCTAATACGATCATAGTGGTAGTAGTTGTTTCTTGGCGAGTAGGCCAAACAACCTTTCGTACTTCAGTGCGTGACTCTTTTGCAAACGTAATAAAGGTACTACCTTTAAATGTTGTAGACGCTATAAAACCAGCAAATCCTATAGCAGCGACAGCAATTATGGCAATGTACAGAACAGATAGTTCTGGAAAAAAATGGTTAACAGCAACTACACCACCTAACAAACCAAATATGACCAACCATTTCAACATATCTAATGGATTGGAATTGTTTTCTGCATTCTCACTCATACTAAACCCTAACTCTCTTGCTAGTTACGTCGTCACCTAAAAATGGGACATTTTTGCCAATAAAATGGCAGGGGTGGAGGGATTCGAACCCCCAACCATCGGTTTTGGAGACCGCTGTTCTACCAATTGGAACTACACCCCTAAAACTCAAAGCGGTTATCGGACACCAAATAATTATCCAACACGCAAATTTTAATTACACCAACCTTGTAGAATCATCTATTTTTCGGGAAAAATTCTGAATCACTAGCAAGGAGGGAGCAGTATTATACTTATTGGCATGACGGATTCAAGAGGAAAGATTGAAGAAGATATTTGAGCGCCACACAAACCATACAAAATATGTATTTAGTTTTAATTTGCTTTTCTCTTAGGTGCTAACATTATCAGGTTTGAGTTTGCCGATAAAATTAAGAGCAATGTGTTGTTGGTATCTTATTTTGATAAGAACCTTAAACACAGACTATCCAATATATTGCTTTAATCGTCAGCTCCAATAGTTTTCAATTTGAGGATAAAAGGCTTAGGTATTATTTGGTGACGTTTATGTTTCTATTAGCGGCTTGACTAATGGCCATACTTGCAAGTATTCAGTGAGTGCATTTATTGCCTATGATAGGTTGTCATTTGGCACGTGGGTATTTTCAAAGAAAAAGGATACGCATGCTATTTTTTATGTGGTAATTGCTTAAACTATGTTTAAATTATTTATTGAATTAACAATTTAAAAATCGGTATTAGTGTTTCCTCATATTGACAGCATCCATTTTACTGATATAAACCTTTCCTAATTTAACTGTTTTGGAGTCATTTCTTTGAACAAAAGTATCATCACCAATGGATTAGCCTTCACCCTAGTGTTGCTTGGTTTTATCTTAGACAACGTCATCCTCAAAACTGTTGGGCTGTTTGCTGTATCAGGTGCGCTCACCAACTGGATAGCAGTACACATGTTGTTTGAGAAAATACCCGGTTTATATGGTTCTGGAGTCATACCAGAACGCTTTGAAGATTTTAAAAACGGTATTCGTACGCTGGTTATGGAGCAGTTCTTTAGTGAAAAGAATATTCAACGTTTTCTGAGTGACAACAACCAACCTATACATGTAAATTTTGCTCCCATTATCAAAAAAGTGGATTTGGCGCCAACATTTGATTCATTGGTTGAAGTTATTAAAGATTCTTCATTTGGTCAGATGCTTGGCATGTTTGGCGGTGTTGAAGCCTTAGAACCAATGCGACAGCCTTTTGTAGATAAAATGGAGGCAGCACTAGAAGATATTACTCAAGATCCTAAGTTTACATTGCTTCTGCAAGAAGAGTTGACTCAGCCAGATATGCAGTTAGAACTGCACCAAAAAATCAATCAAATTGTTGAGCAACGTCTGAGCGAGCTAACACCTAAAATGGTCAAGGACATTATACAGAATATGATCAGAGAACACCTAGGTTGGCTAGTCGTCTGGGGGGGGATTTTTGGTGGTTTAATCGGGCTACTTGCTGCCTTATTCAATATTTAAAAAGGGCATGGGCTTTTCAATAACATACGCTTATGTGATTGTGGATGATCAAACGCGATATCCAGTGCATGCAATAATAGCCTAGGTGCCATCTCTTGAGTTGCAGTAGTACCATACAAATCGCATCCTAAAATGGGATGCCCGATGGCCTGACTGTGAACTCGCAACTGATGTGTTCTGCCAGTTAAAGGCGTAAAAGACACCCTCGTTCTGGCGGGCTCATCTAACCTTTCAATGACTTTATAGTGACTCTGAGCAGATTTGCCTTCTTCGCTATGGCAAATTTTAAGCCGAGGAAAAAGTAAACTGTCCTTAGCTATGGGTAAGTCAATCAGGCCCTCATTTTTTAATAGCTCTCCAGCTAAAATACACACATAATGTTTTATCACACTTTTTGCTTGAAATTGCTTAGTCAGATTTGCGTTCATCACTTTGTTTTTAGCCAATAACATTATGCCTGAAGTGCCAAAATCTAGGCGATGCGTCAACCTAATATCAGGATATTGCTGAACTAACCGATAATGAACAGAGTCTTTATTCAGTGGATTTTTACCTGATAAGCTTAATAAACCACTAGGCTTGTTGATAGCTAATAGATATTCATCCTCAAACAAGACTTTAATGTCTTCGAAACAAGCTGGCGCGACAAAATCATCGACAATCTCAGCTTTCAAGTTAGGTTCATGCATAAAAATTCTGATAAACAAAAATCATCAGCCCTGTGGCAATCCAGCACATCACTACACCAATAAGAAAATCTAAAATCAACCATGTTCTGCTACTTTCAAAAAAAGGAATCAGTTTTTTAGAAGCATAACCTAAACCAAAAAACCAAATGAATGAGGCCAGCAGCGCACCTAATAAAAACCAGTGTTTTTCCTCACGACCTAAGGTGCCACCTATACTACCAATAATCACTAAGGTGTCTAAGTACACATGAGGGTTAAGTAATGTTATCGCCAAGGTGGTCATCATTAACTGAGTGACCGATTGTTCATTATTCACTCCCTGTTCGATATGCAAGTGACTATTGCCTTTATAAGCTCTGATGAAGGAATGAGTGCCATACCAGTACAAGAATACCCCACCAAGCATGGCTAACGAGTTGAGGAAAAAGGGGAACTTTTGCAGCATCGAACCAACACCCAATATACCTAGGGTAATTAGCACTACATCACAAATAAAACATACGGCGCAAGCATAAAAAACTTTTTGACCAAGCAGTCCTTGTCTTAAAATAAAAGCATTTTGCGCACCGATGGCAATAATCAAACCGCCTGATATCAAGGCCCCTTGAATAAGCATGTTTATCACCGACTAATTCTCGATAGATGAAATACTTTTATAGCTAACAAATAAATCATTCCAAACCAATAAAACCGCCTGTTTGATGATCCCATAGCTTGGCATAAATTCCGCGTTTGTGTATTAATTCTGCGTGTGTGCCTGATTCAACAATCTTGCCTTCGTCAAGCACCAGCAACCTATCCATTTGAGCAATAGTCGACAATCGATGAGCAATAGCCAATACAGTTTTATTTTCCATGACTTTATTTAGGCAATGTTGAATGGCTGCTTCCACCTCAGAATCAAGTGCTGACGTGGCTTCATCTAAAATTAAAATTGGCGCGTCTTTTAACATAACCCGGGCAATAGCAATTCGCTGGCGCTGCCCACCTGATAGTTTCACCCCACGTTCGCCCACATGCGCGTCATAACCGGTTCTGCCTTGCAGATCAGACAGAGTTTGCACAAATTCATGAGACTCAGCCTGCTTTGCCGCTTTTAGCATATCCGCTTCACTAGCATCCAAACGACCGTACAAAATATTATCTCGTACTGAGCGATGTAATAAAGAGGTGTCTTGGGTCACCATACTAATATTAGCGCGCAAGGTTTCCTGCTTAACCTGACTAATATCTTGACCATCTATGCTGATACTGCCGCTTTGAACGTCATAAAAGCGCAACAGTAGATTGACCAGAGTGGACTTGCCTGCACCTGAACGCCCCACTAATCCTACTTTTTCTCCTGCTTTAATTTTGATATCAAGATCTTTAAACACTGTAATGGGAATGTCATTAGCACCCGCATAACCAAAGTTCACATTGTTGAAATGAATAGCCCCACCCTCCATTTCTAAAGCTTTTGCGTTGGGCTTATCTTGTACATCAACAGGCAAAGACAAACTGTTAATGCCGTCTTGCACAGTACCGATGTTTTCAAACAGCGAAGACACCTCCCACATCACCCATTGCGACATGCCATTAAGGCGCAAACACAAACTCACGGTAATGGCGATTTCACCAGGCGTAACCAACTCCAACATCCATAAATATATCGCCAACGCAGTGATACTGAATACCAGCAAGGCATTACTAAACCAAACACACCCATACAACACAGTCACCAAGCGCATCTGTGGATAGACTTTTTCCAGAAAACCAAACATGCCCTCTTTGGCGTATTCTGCCTCGCGGTTGGTGTGAGCAAACAATTTTACTGTGGTGATATTGGTGTAACTATCCACAATTCGCCCTGTCATCATCGAACGTGCATCAGCTTGACGTTGCGACACCCTTTTCAATTTTGGAATAAGGGTACGTAAGATCACTAAATAAACTAAAAACCAGATAATAAGGGGTGCACTTAAGCGCCAATCGGCCGAAATAACCAAAAACAAAATACTGAAAAAATACACGCTGACATACACCAAAATATCCAGCGTTTTCATCACGGTTTCACGGACAGATAACGCAGTTTGCATGACTTTAGTGGCTATACGCCCAGCAAACTCATTTTGAAAAAAACCTAAGCTTTGACCAATCATGTATCTGTGAGCTTGCCAGCGGATCTGCATGGGGAAATTTCCCATCAGTCCTTGGTGAGACAACAAAGATTGAGTGATCACTAATATCGGTAAAATAACCAATACCAGCACGGCCATCCATATAAGACTACCTAACTCTTGCTGTAAAAATGTTTCTCTGTCGCTTTCAGCTAACCAATCAACAAGTTGACCTAAGAAACCAAATAATGATACTTCAAGGGCCGCAATAGCAGCAGCTAAGATAGAGACACAAAAAATGACGGACCACATACCTTGGGTGTAATAACGACAAAACGCGAATATTGTATCTGGCGGCTGCGTTGGGTGGGCAGCAGGAAACGGATTAGTTAACCGTTCAAAAAATGAAAACATGAAGATTGTTGACCTTGGAATTGTGCTGCTTGTTAAAAGATATTACTTAACCTGAACTCAGGTTAAGACATGACGTTCCCTTAAAGTAACTCTTACATAAACAATATGTTAGAAGGCTACGATTTTATTTGTTAAGCCATTAAACGCATCCAGAGCTGCTATCATTGTTTCTATTTATGTGAGCTTGTAATGGAAATAGCGAGCTACTGTGAGCAAGTTCATCGAAGATAACCGCGCTAATAGTGGTAGTTGAAGGTATAGATTATCCCGAATTCAGGTTACTTAACGGGTAATTTCTAAATTAGATCAATTTCGATACCCTAATTCTTGCAGTTTCGATTCAACTTTTTTTGAATGTTGGACTTTCCATTCAGCCAAATTCATCGCAGCATCTTTATCTGTTCGCGCTTTGGCAAGGTTATAAACCTCTGTGAGTTTATCTTTTGGAATAACCGCAATACCTTCTTCATCCGCCACAATATAATCACCTGCATTAACCGTGACACCACCACACTGAATAGGCTGATTAAGAGGAAACATTTGTTCTTTTGCTCCAGGCTTGGGCATCAATCCACGGGCATAAATTGGAAACTGCGCCTCACGAATTTCGCCAATATCACGAATAAACCCATCAATGATCATAGCAACAACGCCTCGCTGCTTAGCGATAGCGCAGACATTGCCACCTGCATTAGCATAATCAGGGCTTGCTTCAACGACAATCACATCACCTGCTTTAGCACGATAAATAGCTGCGTGCAGACTCAGATGATCACCTTTTCCGCATTTAACCGTAAAAGCAGGGCCAGCAATACGTGGTATCTGCGACCACATTTGATGAATGACGGGATCAATAAACTGCTCTATCGATAATCCTTCAGAATATTCACAAGGAGACACGTCTAGCAACTGTTCAATTGTCGGTTTTGACATACCGCTAAGCTCCTATAAATTTAGAGGCAAATAAAACTACCCAATACAAACAAATACCAATTTGTGCCAAGAAAAAAGCAAAACGGAGCTGAACGGCCGATTCAGTAGTTGATATTAAGTGCGTAACAGACTGACCTAAACGAGCTGCCAACAGAAATAAGGCTAATCCATTAGTAATTGCAGTAGAATCAGTCGCCAATGCCAACAACATCAAACCACCAATAAACGCAAAGCTTTCAACACAGTTGCTTTGAGCCCTCGTTATCCGCTCACCCAAAGCAGGTGAGTCAGAACCATCAGGCTTAAAGCCATTAACTGCCTGCTCTTTTTTAGCAACTAAGAGAGTGCGATAGGTTGCTAAGCAGACTAATAAAATTAATATCCAAGTGATGTAACCTAAAAGGGCCAAAATTGTGTCGTTCATATGTACTCAATTAGTCAAAAAATATGCACATACCTTATATCAAACAAGACCTTAGGCCAACACAATCAGTGTTAGCCTATACCGTTCATTCCTGTCTCAGCGCCTTAATAGGATTGGCTCTAGCCACCTTCGCCGCGTTTCCACCTACAGTTGCCCATGCAACTAATAGTAAACTGCCTCCTACCACTAAACATATTGGCCCTAACCACAATGTATTTATCCGATAAGAAAATG
>JBNMPD010000049.1:0-17770 GCA_051276225.1 Flavobacteriales bacterium | reverse complement strand
GAAGATAAAGATGATTAACCCATTATTACACTTTAACTATTAAGCACTTGTTAGATGAAAATATTGTTACTGGCTAACAAAGATATCGCTAGCAATGTAGCCCTCAACTATTTATTTCAAACCATTGACACATAACTACTACTAATTTTTTTAATGAAAAAGCATTTATTAAGCAACGCATTTATGAATAAACGCTTTTGTTAAAAGCAGCATTTACTAAGCTCGGCTTTATTAAGAGCAGCTTTTACTAAGAAATACTTTTATTATGAGCTAAAGTTGTCAAACACTTTTACTTATCAACATACCTAATAGCAGTACCACTGATACTTACCATTAACATGGATCCACCCTTACCTACCACTTCATAATCAATGTCTATACCAATAACAGCATTAGCACCGATTGATAAGGCTTCTTGTTCTAATTCTTGAAAGCCAATTTTTCGGGCTTTAGTAAGTTCGTCTTCGTATGCGCCCGATCGACCACCAACGATGTCACGGATGGAAGCAAAAATATCCTTAAATATATTAGCGCCCATAACCGCTTCGCCCACAACAATACCTAAATATTGTTCAATTTTTTTGCCTTCTAACTGATGAGTTGTTGTTACTATCATTTGTCAGTCCTTGTTTCAGTTTCGATTTCAGTTTTGATTAATTTAATTTGTTTGGCCAGCTGTTTATCTGAATAAGCTGTAGACGGCACCTGCCCCCAGATGGGTTTTGGCCAACTTAAATCATTTTTATAACGCACAATATGATGTAAATGTAATTGAGGCACCATATTCCCCAACGCTGCAACATTCAACTTATCAGGTGTAAACAAATGTTTAAGTGCCCGGCTAACCGATGCAGATTCTTGCCATAATGTTTGCTGCTGAGCATCACTTAAATCAATCACATCACTGATGTTAGCCACTTGGGGCACTAAAATTAACCAAGGATAGTTGATGTCATTAATCAGTCGTACCGAACACAGCATTAACTCAGTGACTAACTCGCTGTCTTTTTCTAATTGAGGATGTAAAATAAAAGGAGTCATATAATGTCTTAAATATTGGTAGGTATCAGAGTTAATAACGCACGCTGACCAATTTCAACGTCGGCGTTGGGAAATACAATCGCCTCGCCCTCATATTGTGCACGATATTCGCAACCCGTTTCAGAAGCTAATAAATGATCTTTTGGAAAATCACTAAAGTTAGCTGCATCTACTGCAAAGTTGAGAACAAAATCATCTTGCTGCTTATTGATCACTTGATTCACTTTGTATATCAAAAAATCTGAGTCAGTGTAGTTTTTCAGCTGTAGCTCTTTAGCACAAATTAACTGGATCAAAGTAGCCACTACATCACTAAAGTCATCCATGTTATTTTGCCCAAATGGCATCACTTTACCCAATTCAACAGTGAACGCATGTGCGTTACATTCGTTAACTGAATAATAACTAAAAGTAGTTGTTGGACTACCAGACAATAAAATAGTGTTCACTCCACAGGCTAACAATATTTGTAATTGATATTTATCCCAAGCTTTACCATTTTGAAATGGATAGACAGCAAATTTGTCATTCTTAGAGGTTCGAATAGCAGTATGCAAATCATAATGAAGACGAGTTCTATCTTGTTTACTATCTATTCCTAGATAAAAGTTTTTAACCACATCTTCTAATTGTTTCGCTCGGTGTCGTTCATCATTCATCTGTTGTCCATTTGCTAGATTTTGATGTTCACCGCTAAACAAACGATTCATATTTTCATCAATAAAGCGCTGAGCAACATCCATAGCGGGTAAATTGCCAAATAAAAACAAGACCCGTTGTTTCACCATTATTTTACCCAGTAAAATATTTTTGACTAAGTCATCACAGATTTCTATGGGAGCCGTTTCGTTTCCGTGTATACCGCAAGAGAGCACAATGTCTTTATCACTCTTAGCAATAGTTTCAAAACTGATAATTCCCTCGGCTAATACATTAACTTGAGTATGTGCACCGATAAAAAACTGAAAAGAAGCAGTAAAAAGTGAAGGTTGAGTGCGCGATAAAGAAAGAAAATCACCCTGCTGTTTTAATGTTTGAATAGTATCTTGAATAGTATTTTGAGTATTACTGTGATTAGTATTTTTAATAGATGTTTTGAATGTATTTTGCATAATAAGTGAGTATTGACCGCAGAAATGATTCTAAAGACTTGATGTTACGCTAATCAGAATACTAACTCTCCCATTTAAACTGAGAATACATCTGAACAAGCTAAATTAATCGATCTGATGTTCGCGCACAAAAGAGCTGCCAACAGTCATATCTTTATTTGCTAACGCTACAAAATCGTTTATGGGTATAGCTTTAGAAAACAAAAAGCCTTGTCCAGATACAACACCAATTTTGCGTAGGATATGCAGATGCTGAATAGTTTCGATACCCTCAGCAACTACCTCACAATTTGCAGCCTTAGCAATTAACTGACTAGCCTCTACTATTGCACGGTTAACTGGGCTTTGATCAATCTGCATAATAAACGACTTATCAATTTTAATGCTGTCAATTTCAATGTCACGTAAATATGCTAAGTTAGAATATCCTTTTCCAAAATCATCAATCGCTATGGTGGCGCCAAGGGCTCGAATTTGTGACAGTTGTTTTTTAACTAGAATTGAATTAGACAAAGCGACATCTTCTGTCAGTTCCAATTCAAACTGAGACAATTCAACCTGATATTTTAGGGCCAGTTTTATAAGGTTTTTCGCAAAATTCAAATCATATAATTGAGATGGCGACATATTCACAGCAATTTTCAATCGTAAGTCCACACTATTGAGGTATGCGGCCCCTTTGAAAGCCTGCTCTAACACCCAATAACCCAGCTCATTCATCATATTGTAAGACTCAGCAGCTTCAATCAATGCCCCTGGAAAAATCAAACCGTCTAGTGGGTGATTCCAACGCAATAGACACTCAGCACCTGTAATCTTTAATGTATTCAATTCAATTTTTGGTTGAAAATAAATTTCTAACTCATCTTGATTCAAAGCCCGTGTTAAATCGGCCTTCAGAGCTAATGCTCGACCAGTAGTTTCAACGTTTATATTTTGTGCATACTGAAAATTATCAAACTTATTATTTTTCGCTTGTTTTAGGGCTGTTTCAGCCAAAGAAAAAAGTTTATTGATATCACTATTATTTTTAGGATTAGATGCAGCACCTACATTGAAGTCAGCAATAAAAGCATGGTCATCACATTGTATAGGCGTTTTGAAGTGTTGAACTAAGTAGCTGTAAAAATCATAAAGCTGATCCTGATGATGTGCCCCAGACAAAATCAAACCAAAAACATCACCACTAACTCGGCCAAATCTCGCACTATCGTTAAATAAAAATTCAATCCGATTAGCAATTTCCAAGAGTACTTTGTCACCGTAATCATAACCAAAATTGGTACTGACATCAGAAAAACGAACCACATCAATTAATAATAAAGATTGCTGCGCATCTGTATTCAGAAGCTGCTCTATTTCACCCAAAAATACATAACGATTTGGAATGGATATCAATGATTCATGTTGCATTAAAAAATTCTGCTCCGTTAAGACACACTGAACTGTCTTTCAAAGTCGATGATAAACTAACTTCCTATTAGACGAAAGGATATCACTAAGCGATCCAATTACTCCTGATTTTTGACGTAGCTATTGGTTTTAATGTTGAAGGGGCTAATCACCTTCAACGTTGCTTCATTTACCAAGCGATAAATCTACTCTACTGTACATGGTTGTAATTGCCAAATTTTTTCCACATAGTCTTTAATTGATCGGTCTGAGGTAAACTTACCCATTCTTGCGGTATTGAGTATTGCCATTTTCGCCCAGCCAGATTTATCACCATAAGCCTTATCAGCTTTTTGTTGCGCATCTGAATAAGACGCAAAGTCGGCCAATACTTTATAAGGGTCCCCACCCTCTAACAAACTGCGTTTAAGTGATGCTAAGGCACCAGGTTTACCAGGGGTGAAATAATCAGTTTCAAGCCAATCTAACAACGCTTTGATTTCTTTGTTGTTGTAATAGAGGTCAAAAGGGTTGTAACCCAGTTCATCAAGTTCAGCCACTTCGTCTACATTAAGTCCAAAAATAAAGATATTTTGGTCGCCCACTTCTTCAGCTATCTCAATATTCGCGCCGTCTAATGTGCCCACTGTTAATGCACCGTTTAGAGATAACTTCATGTTGCCGGTACCTGAAGCTTCTAAGCCCGCAGTGGAAATTTGTTCAGAAATATCAGCAGCAGGAATTATTTTCTCTGCCAAACTGACGCGATAATTGGGTAAAAATACTACTTTAATTTTACCGTTGACTCGTTTGTCATTATTTACTTTTTTGGCTACTTGGTTGATTGCATAAATAATGTCTTTAGCTAATTTATAACCAGGCGCGGCCTTAGCAGCGAATATAAATACCCTTGGTTGCATGTCGTAATTAGGATTTTCTAACAATCGACGATATAACGCCATGATATGTAAAAGGTTAAGATGCTGTCGTTTATACTCATGTAAACGTTTAATTTGCACATCAAAGATAGCTTTAGGATTAATTTCTATGCCTGTTAACGCCAATACCTCTTTTGCTAGCGTCACTTTGTTTTCATACTTTATTTTCATAAATTGTTTTTGAAACTTAACATTGTCAGCAAACTCACTCAATTGCTCTAGCTTTTCTAAATGCAAAGGCCAATCATTACCGATTTTTTCATCAATTAAGGCAGATAATTTAGGATTACATGCCTTTAACCAGCGTCGCGGTGTAATACCGTTAGTGACATTGGTTAACTTATTTGGCCACATTTCATGAAATTCAGGAAACAGGTTTTTCTTCACTAAAGACGAATGAATTTCGGCCACACCGTTAACAGCAAAAGAACCAATTACCGACAAGTTACCCATACGTATCATCTTTTCGTTGCCCTCTTCGATGATCGACAGCTTCTGTTTGATAACATTATCACCCGGCCACACTTTTTCTACTTCACTCATAAAGCGGTGATTGATTTCGTAAATAATCTCTAAGTGCCTTGGCAGAATTTTTTCAAACATACGGGCAGGCCATTTTTCGAGTGCTTCAGGTAACAACGTATGGTTAGTGTAGGCAAAGGTTTTACTACAAATTTTCCATGCGCTATCCCAATCGAGTTCAGCTCTATCTAACAAAATCCTCATCAATTCAGGAATAGCAATTGCGGGATGGGTGTCGTTTAATTGGATAACCACTTGGCTAGAAAAACGAGTCCAATTATCTCCATGGGCTCTTTTGTAACGACGAATAATATCTTTTAGTGAGCAAGCACTAAAAAAATACTGTTGAATTAAACGTAACTCTTTACCCGCTTCTGTTTCATCATTTGGGTACAAAACTTTAGAAATCGTTTCGGCTTGCACGTTTTCTTTCTGTGCATCCACATAGCCACCGGCATTAAATACATCCCAGTTAAAATAACTTGAGGCTTGGCTTTGCCATAATCGCAGTACATTCACAGTTTTACCGCCATAACCCACGACAGGGATATCCCAAGGTAGTCCTTTGACAATCAGCCCAGGGTGCCATTCTTTTTTGATTTCGCCACTTTCACCATATTTGGTTTCAACATAGCCATACAGCGGTATTTCTTGAATTGACTCAGGGCGGCATATTTCCCATGGGTTACCATAGTCACGCCAGCTATCTGGGCGTTCTATTTGCTCACCATTTTTAATTTCTTGGCGGAAT
This sequence comes from Flavobacteriales bacterium, assembly GCA_051276225.1. Lineage (GTDB taxonomy): Bacteria > Pseudomonadota > Gammaproteobacteria > Enterobacterales > Alteromonadaceae > Paraglaciecola. The sequence goes on along the minus strand of JBNMPD010000049.1, from coordinate 12,014 downwards.
AAGCCATGTTCATAATGTAAACCGTATCCCACTGCGGGCATGTCTAGTGTTGCTAATGAGTCGATAAAACAGGCAGCTAAACGGCCTAAGCCGCCATTACCCAGAGCCATATCCGGCTCTTCTTCCATAATGTCTGTGAGGTTGACACCTAATTCCTTCAAAGCCTGGTCGGTTTGTTCGAATAAACCTAAATTATGCAAATTGTTGGACATTAAACGGCCCATTAAAAACTCTGCAGAAAAGTAATGCACCGCACGAGTATCATTTAAATAATGAGACTTTTGAGTTTTACGCAGTTGCTCTAAAACATGCTCTTGCACTGATGCACAGGTTGCTTTCCACCACGCGTGGTTATTTGCTTTATTCTCGTCCGTACCTAAGGAGCAATGTAGATGTCTAACAATCGCATCTTTCATGGCTTTTTTTGGTAATGAGGATGGTTTAGAAACTGGTCTTTTCGCACTCATGTTACAGTTCAAATTAGTTTTATTTGGATGGCACCTAGCCTAACGTATTTATATAATATCAGGTATTAAATGACGTAATAAAACTACATATAAATGTAATGAGTTAGTTTCAAGAGGATATTTTAGGTTGCCTTGTTAAAGAAGCGTTAAAGTTACGTAAAATAAACGTTGTACATGTGTTAAATAACAAAAAAACATACGAATTCACTTAAGAAAACGTATGCTTGTTACATAAAATCAACAATTTATTTTGTCAATTATACATTTGCGGTTTTAAATACTTGACCTACTAATGCTTGGGCTTCTTTCACTAATAAATCTAAATGTTCAGAGCCATTAAAACTTTCTGCATATATTTTATAGATTTCTTCGGTTCCCGAAGGCCGAGCCGCAAACCAGCCATTTTCAGTGCTAACTTTCACTCCCCCTATAGCGGCATTGTTACCTGGAGCATGAGTTTGAATATTAGTAATCGTTTCGCCAGCGAGTTCTGTGGAACAAATAACACTTTTATCCATTTTACTTAACACTTGTTTTTGAGCATGATTGGCTGCTATATCAATACGGGTATAAACAGGTGATGAAAACTGTTCAGTAAGTGCCTGATAGTGCTCGCCAGGGTCTTTACCTGTTACGGCTATAATTTCTGCAGCCAACAAACATAAAATAATCCCGTCTTTATCTGTTGCCCATGGTTTGCCATTACGACGTAAAAATATGCCACCGGCACTTTCTTCACCAGCAAAACCGATTTCGCTATTCAATAACCCTTGTACAAACCATTTAAACCCTACTGGCATTTCTGCTAATTCACGGCCTAAACTCCTCACTACCCGGTCAATCATGCTACTTGATACTAAGGTTTTACCCACTTTGACATCTTGTGGCCAATCTGTCCTGTGTTGATATAAATATTGAATAGCTACCGCTAAATAATGATTGGGGTTCATTAATCCACTTTTACAGGTCACTATGCCGTGACGGTCAAAATCAGGATCATTACCAAAAGCCACGTCAAATTTATCTTTTAAATCAATCAATCCAGCCATAGCGAATGGCGACGAGCAATCCATTCGGATTTTCCCGTCTTTATCTCGCCGCATAAAACCAAATTGTTGATCAACATTGCGGTTGACCACTTCAATATTTAATCCATAACGTTTGGCTATTTTGTCCCAGTAACCCAAACCAGCGCCACCAAGAGGATCCGTACCTAATTTCAACCCTGCTTTGGCAATGGCTTGCATATCAATTACTTCATCAAGCTGTGCAATGTAGTTTTCAGAAAAGTCAATTTCTGTTACGAAAACAGAGTCATAGGCGTTCGCCAAACTCATACGTTTCACGTCAGCCATGTCATTGCTGATGATGTCATTTGCACGTTGCTGTATAAGGTTGGTGACGTCGCTATCTGCAGGCCCACCGTGAGGAGGGTTGTACTTAAAACCGCCGTCTTCTGGCGGATTATGTGATGGGGTGATCACCACACCATCCGCTTGGTCTTTTGTCGAATCAACCTGATGCTGTAAATTATGCTGCAAAATAGCATGGGAAATCACAGGTGTTGGGGTGTAGCCACGATCTTCTTGGACAACTAAGGAAACACCGTTTGCGGCTAATACTTCGACTGCTGTTGAAAAAGCGGCTTCAGATAAGGCATGTGTGTCCATGCCCATATATAGCGGCCCCGTGATATTTTGGTCTTGTCGGAATTCTGCTAGGGCCTGACAGATAGCGGCGATATGCATATCGTTAAAGGTATTTAAAAATGAGCTACCTCGATGCCCCGATGTACCAAAAGACACAGCTTGAGTGATATCACCTTTTGTTGGTTGATTGGTGTAGTAGGCACTGGTCAACTTAGCAACGTTGACCAACTGTTCTTTACTAGCGGGTTTTCCTGCTTCTGGATGAAGAGCCATAATGATCCTTATATTTTATTTAATGTGTTCAGGGGCAAATATTGTAATCAATTGTTCTATTTCGGTTGAATTAAATCCCACCTGCTCAGCCACTTCTTTGAGCATGTTGATTTTCTTAACGGTATTGTTGTTAGTGATCACCCAATAATTGGAGCCTGGCACGTTTTTAGGATTAATACTGCTACCAGTTGCCAAGAGAGTATCTTTGTCGGTAGCAAAATACGTTCTATTTCGTCCACTCATGCCCAACACCTTGCTGAATTTATGAGAATTATGTTTATGTATAACCGACAAAACCAGTAACCATCTTTCCACCATTTTAGGGATAGCTTGTAACTGATGTCCTTCAAGTTCGCTAAACACATCTGAAGCTTGAAAAACCTGCTCTGAGCTATCTGTCGGGTTGATACTATTTTCATTAGAGGAATGGTTCGGGATATCTGCAACAACGCTGGTATCTTGCCTAGTTATAGTCAGCGACTGGGGCATAACTAATCGGCGTAAAATATCCGATGCACTTTCACCGATGTCTTGGGTCTGAGAAGCAATAAAGTGGTAAAGATCGTCTTCTATTTGAATACTTTTCATTAAGTTCATTTTTAAACAGTGCACATAACTAATATTATACGGATTGACGCAATCAAATCATTGATTAATTCCATTTCATACATAAGTATTAGTTAAACCACCAAAAAACTGTCTAATTTGCGCTAAAATATCGACTCAGTAATCATAATTGATTCTTCGGATACCATCACCCTATGCTGCATAACAAAATGGCTATGGCCATAGACCAATCCTGTCAGGTATTAATTGGCAAACAACAGCAAGTTAAATTGGCGCTGACGTGTTTGTTAGCCAACGGCCATTTGTTAATCGAAGACTTACCAGGTATGGGCAAAACGACTCTGTCGCATACTCTAGCTAAAGTATTGGGCCTAGAATATTCACGTATTCAATTTACATCAGACCTATTGCCAGCGGACATGTTAGGTATCAATATTTTTGATAACAACGAACAAACGTTCCGATTTCATCCGGGACCTATTTTTAATCAACTGGTGTTAGCCGATGAAATTAATCGGGCGAGCCCTAAAACCCAAAGTGCATTGCTTGAGGCGATGGAAGAAAGACAAGTCAGTTTGGATGGTAAAACCCGTTCACTGCCCTCACCATTTTTTGTCATTGGCACACAAAACCCAATGCATCAATCAGGCACTTACCCTCTTCCCGAGTCCCAATTAGACCGTTTTTTAATGCGAATACAGTTAGGATATCCCGACAGAGAAGCAGAAAAAAGCATGTTGAAGACACAACAAGATAATATTCAACATGTAGTAGAAACGGTGATGCATATTTCTGAATTCATTGAGTTTCAAGATGCAGCTCGACAAGTTCATGCATCAGATGAATTAATCAATTATATTTTACGTTTGGTTACTTTTAGCCGCGAAAGCAACCAATTCGCTAACCCGTTATCGCCACGGGCAACCAAGTCGCTATTAAGCTCTGCTAAGGCATGGGCCTTTATCAATAATAGAGATTTTTTAATTCCAGAGGATGTGCAGGCCATATTGCCAGCAGTGGCTGAGCATAGATTACGCAGCGCTTCAAGCGACTTCAGTGCTCAAGGTAGCTTAAGCAAAATTTTGCTCGAGGCTATCGACCCTATTGCAGCTTAGGTGCTGTTATGAAGGGGCTGCTATGAAAATGCTTCAACGCTACTGGCACAAATGGCTAAATAAGCGGATCCCAGCGGCCACACAACATCACTTAAACCATCAGAATATTTTTATTTTCCCAGCTAAATTTGGCCTATTGTTTTTATTTTTATGTTTACTGCTGTTTTTGCTTGGCACTAACTATCAAAATAACTTGATGTTGTTGCTGTGTTATTTTTTATTGGCGTTATTTTTAGTCAACTTATTGGCCAGTTACATCAACTTCGCCCGAATCGATTTACAAATTGGTAAGTGCCCTGAAGTGTTTGTGGGTGACAATTTGAATATACCTCTATGGTTAAATGCCAACAACAATGACGTTGCCCCTGCAAATGGATTACTCCATTTTAAATTCCAAGTCGTTAAGCATCAATCCAGTAAAAAAACAAAAAACAAACAGAACCAGCTAGCAACGCAGGTCGATGCCGATGCATTTTCGAATCCTATTAACTTAAGTCAAAAATGCCAACAACGTGGAAAGTTGGCATTATCTAGAGTCACAGTAGAAAGTTTTTATCCCTTGGGCTTGTACCGTTGTTGGACACATTTGGCTTTTATCCACAATGTGACCGTTTTTCCTAAACCTATACCTTGTGAGATACAGCTGCATGTTAGTGGCCACAATAGCACTAAAAAAAGTGGTCAATTGAGCAATGAACAGTCCGGCCACGATGATTTCTCCCATCTCAAAGCCTACCAACTAGGCGAGCCATTAAACCATGTCGCATGGAAACAATTGGCTAAAGGCCGAGGCATGGTTAGCAAACAATTCACTACGATTGGCAATCACATAGGTTGGCTTAAACTTTCGTCTGAATATAAAAATAAAGTTATATCGCAACCCAATACACAGTCAGAAAAATTATCAGATAAAATGACGTTAGATAAAATCGCATTGAATACAGTTGCATTGAATAAAGAACTAGGCGAATTGTGTTTTCAAGTCATTGAATTGAGCCGAACTCAGCAAACGTTTGGCTTAGATTTAGGCGCTCAGTGTATCGTACCTAATAGTGGTGATGAACACCGACTCGCTTGTTTACATGCACTCGCTTATTTCCCTGATGAGGATAGGTAAGTATGTTTATCCGCTTTAAACAAAAAATCAACAACCCAGGCATCACACAATCCTCCCAAAATATTGCATTGTTATTGCTAGCGGCAACATTGGTATGTGTCAGTTTAAGTCTTTTTACTTTAGTACTCACTTGGATATTGTTATTGGTTGCTTGTGGTGCAGTAATCAGAGCTACGATTTACTGTAATTATTACAAACACTTACCGTCTGTTCGCACCTTAAACTTCTTAGCAATGTTAAGCGTTTTAGGTCTAATATACACCGCTTTAAGCGGCGGTCTATTATTTGGAATGGTCAATTTATTGATCCTCGCCTGTGCCTTAAAGCTAATGCAAATGCGCAGTCAAAAAGATGTTTACCAACTGGTCATTAGTTTGTTTTTCTTAATTGGTTGTGGGTTTATTTTTAATCAGTCTATCGGCTTCAGCCTATTTTATGTTTTGATGTGTTTGGCATTATTATTAAGTTTGGCTTGTTATCACGCTCCATCGATAACAATGCAAAAACACTTGAAAACTGTTTCTGTACTAAGCGTACAAGCTTTACCAATAGGCTTATTAATGTTTTTAGTGCTGCCACAGTTATCGCCGCTTTGGCACACCCCCAAAGTCAAAGGTGCACAAACAGGTCTATCAGAACAGATTACTCCGGGTGATATTGCGGCTCTATCTCAGTCCAGTGAATTGGCTTTTCGAGCAACATTCAATGACACTCCACCGATAGCCAAGCAGCGATACTGGCGAGCAATTGTGATGGAAGATTTTGATGGAAAAACATGGAAAGTACACCCCTATCGGTTGAAAATGCGTGAATTTCAATTACAAACAAAACAGCAATTTAAGCCTACCCTGACCGGCCCTTTTTTAAGTTATGAAATAATTGCAGAGCCAAACTACCAACCTTGGTTGTTTGCGATGGACATAGCGGTGCCGGCGGATGCTCAAAGCTCTAGAAATATCATACAAAGTAGTGATTTTTTATTGTTTAATCGCCAGCCAGTTGTGAATAGATATCAGTACGCGGTGCGATCATATCCTGAAGCTTTGGCCAGTCAAACGCTTACCAAAATCGACAGACAGATTAATCTAACGTTACCTGAAAAAAGGAATCACAGAACACAGCAATGGGTCAGTAAGCTGCGCGAACAATTTGAAGACAACAACCACTTTGTAGAAGCAGTGTTACGTCACTTTGTTGATAACCCCTTTGTTTATACCTTGCGCCCTGATGTTATGTTGGTTGATCCTGTTGACCGCTTCTTATTTGATAATCAAGCAGGGTTTTGCAGTCATTACGCCAGCGCATTAGCCTATACACTTCGATTAGGCGGCATTCCTGCACGTTTAGTGACAGGTTATCAAGGCGGTGAGTTAGTTGAAAGCACGGGAACATCACCTTACTTGAGTATTTACCAATACGATGCTCATGCGTGGGTAGAAACATGGAATGATAATACGGGTTGGCAACGCATCGACCCAACAGCGCTGGTATCGCCAGATAGAATAGAATTTGGTTTACGACAGGCGATGCAAGAAGAAGGCAGTTTTTTAGCTGACTCCCCTTTTGCTCTTGCCAGACTCACCAATATAGCTTGGTTGAATGATATAAGACTCTTTTTGGTAGACATAGATTACAACTGGAGCCGCTGGGTATTAGGATTTAACAGTGAAAGACAGCGTGACCTATTTAAATCAATTTTAGGAAAGCTCACCTCAGAACGTTTATCTATGTTGGGCATAGGAATAGTCTTCATTATTGCTTTGTTACTGGGTTTGTTTTTTCTTCCTCACTGGTTAACAAATCGTTTAAGTACCACACAACGTCTGTACTTAAAGTCGCTGAGTGCTTTTGAAAAAGCCGGCACCCCAAGAGCTATTTGGCAAGGACCCAGTGCCTTTAGTCAGCAAATTAGCAAACACTACTCACATAAAGTCAGTGATCCATTTTCTCATATTACCCAACACTATTTACGATTAACCTATCAGAACAAACAGACGCCTGACGCCTCAATACCTAATCAAAAACAATGCCATCGTATAATGCGTCGTCATTTGGCTATGTTAAAAACTGAGTTATTGAAGATAAAAACATAAAGTATAAAAAATAAGCATCGCTACCTTAGCGATAATCTGATTTTTGTGGCATAATACGCGCCGAATTTTTCGCCATATGTACGTTACCAACATAAGGTACATAGGGTAACCAATAGTTGAACATAAACGGGGTACCAACATTGCTAACGACTGCAAATATTACAATCCAATTTGGCGAAAAGCCATTATTTGAAAATGTCTCAGCCAAATTTGGCAACGGCAATAAATATGGCCTGATTGGCGCAAATGGTTGTGGTAAGTCAACCTTTATGAAAATCATTGGTGGTGACTTAGAACCATCTGGTGGCAATGTATCTGTCGACCCAGGTGAACGAATTGGTAAATTAAAACAAGACCAGTTTGCCTACGAAGAATGCAGTGTTATTGACACGGTTGTGATGGGGCATGGCGAATTATGGACAGTTAAAGTTGAACGTGATGCTATTTATGCCAATCCTGATATGACCGAAGAAGACGGTATCAGAGTGGCTGATTTAGAGTCTGAATTTGCTGAAATGGATGGTTACACTGCTGAATCTAGAGCCGGTGAGCTACTGATTGGTGTAGGTATTCCTGTCGAGCAACATTTTGGTCCTATGAGCGAAATCGCGCCGGGCTGGAAACTAAGAGTGTTACTGGCTCAAGTATTATTTTCTGACCCAGACATTATGTTGCTGGATGAGCCTACCAACAACTTGGATATCAATACTATCCGTTGGTTGGAAACGGTACTGAACGAACGTAACTGCACCATGATCATTATTTCCCACGATAGGCACTTCTTAAATTCTGTTTGTAGCCATATGGCAGACATTGATTATGGCGAAATTCGTTTATTCCCGGGCAACTATGATGAATACATGACAGCAGCCACTCAATCACGTGACCAACTGTTGTCAGACAACGCCAAGAAAAAAGCTCAAATTTCTGAGCTAAAAGCGTTTGTAAGTCGTTTTTCAGCCAACGCATCAAAATCGAAACAAGCTACGTCAAGAGCCAGACAAATTGATAAAATTCAATTAAATGAAGTGAAGCCATCTAGTCGACAAAATCCGTTTATTCGTTTTGAAGAAACCAAAAAGTTACATCGTTTAGCGGTGGAAGTAGAAGGTTTAGCCAAAACATATGATACACAGCTATACAAAGACTTAGACTTGATGATTGAAGTAGGTGAAAGAGTTGCCATTATTGGTCCAAACGGTGTTGGTAAAACAACCTTATTAAAATGTTTAGTGGGTGACACTGACTTAACGGCTGGTAGTATAAAATGGTCTGAGAATAGTAACATTGGTTATTATGCACAGGATCATGCTTCTGACTTTGAAGAAGATAAAACACTGATGGATTGGATGTATCAATGGGCCCAAGAAGGTGACGACGAACAGATCATGCGCGGTACCTTGGGAAGATTATTATTCTCACAAAATGATATTAATAAGTCAGTTAAAGTCATTTCAGGTGGTGAACAAGGGCGTATGTTGTTTGGCAAATTAATGCTGCAAAAACCCAATATATTAGTGATGGATGAACCTACCAACCACTTGGATATGGAATCGATAGAATCTTTGAACTTAGCCTTAGAAAATTACAAAGGCACCTTGATTTTTGTCAGTCATGATAGAGAATTTGTATCCACTGTTGCTACGCGTATTATTGATATGAGACCAGATGGCATCGTTGATTTTAAAGGTGACTACGATAGTTACTTGGCAAGTCAAGGGGTTTAAAGTCAGCTCTCGAGATTATAAAATTTAAAGAAAATTTGTAACTGAAAAGAAAAACTATTGAACATAATGGGGTAACAATAGTTACTCCTTTTTAAATGTTTTAGAGATATGACTTTAAGGACGAAGCACTAGTTATTTCTGTTGTGGTTGCCCACTTCAAAGTTATTTTGTTGTGCCTGTGTCTGATAGCATTTAAAACATCGTTTATTCGACTCAAAGATTAATGTACCTAGGATAAATTGAGAAATATACGTTTTGTAAGCTATTTCACGATTTTACTGATATTACTTCAGTCTTTTTTTGCTGTCGCCAATTCGTTAGACTTTCATGCGATTGATCCACAACACCTCGAAGAGGTACATCAACACTCAGATGATAATAGTGTTGATGGTGTTGATGGTGTTGATGGCTTAGACGGCGAGACTTTTTATCAATCTGTGAAAAAAACCAATGACGCTAATGACGCTAATTACGATAGTAACACTAAAAATGCCACTGCCAGTCATCATAATCCAATTGACTGTCACCACGGCGGTCACTGCAATGGCACTCACGTTCAGTGAGTGGTCCAACATGCCTTACAAAGTAATTGCGTGACACAGCAGTCACATCAATTTTACTATTTAAGAACAACCATTGACGCACCCGTCAATCAGTTATTACGCCCTCCAAGAGCTTAGTCCTTTTACTAATTGAAGCTTATATCTTAAATATTTTTTGAGATGCACAGTCGTGTAAAATTTTATAAGGACTAACAATGAATATTTCTTTTTCAAAGAAGCATCCGTGCCTGTGAGCGTAGGGCTTAATCAGTTTGCTGAGTTGTATCAGCAGCAATACTTACGCAGCGCTAAATACTGCAATCACAATAAACAATACAATCAGTACAAACATAGAAAAAAATACGTTTCCATTAACCCTAAACAGTGCCATCAAACGCACACTGGTCAACAATCCTCAATTACATGAATTTGATTTCAGATAGCAGATAAATACTGGGGAAGCAAAAACAGCAGCATTAAAGCCAGGTTATACGTTAGGTGTCGAGCTAGAAAACTTCTAGGAAGCGGTAATGTGTCTCTTATTAAAGACCTAGAACTAACACTCACCTTATCGTCTGTTATTGAATTAGGTGACAAAGTCGCCGCGCATAAAAACGTTTCTGACGTTAAACAGCAAATGCTTATTGTGCAAAAATAACTGCGTACACAGGATATTTAAGCTGAAGTCATGCGTCGATATATCGATGTATTGGCTGAACAAGAAACACTAATCGCAGTAAATGATGCAGAACAGCTTGCTTGCTATACTTATCAAGCTGTCACGCGAAGAGTAAAAGTAGGAACGTCTCCTATTCTAGAGCAAAAACGTGCTGAAGCAGCCTTAGCGATGGCAAGACTTGATGTGCAAACGGCTAAACAGCGTTTACACACCAGTATAAAAAGCTTGTCCATCATGTGGGGAGAGCTGCGACCTGTGTTTAATCAAGTACAAGGTGACTTATTCTCACTGACATCATCACCATCATTCCAAACACTTATCGCATCACTTTCGACCAGTCCTCATATCCAATTATTTGCACAGAGGTCACGCGTGTAAAATGCACAGCTTAGATTGGCTCAAGCAGTCAATCGACCTGATGTTAGCTGGACAGACGGTATTCGAAAAATAAGTGGTATAGATGAGACAACATGGGTTGCTGCAGCAAGTGTGCCTCTGTTCAGTGAAAACAAGAACTTAGGCGAGTATGCGGCGCAACAAGCTAGACTTGATCAAATTGAGCTACAAAAGCAGGCCAACCTACGCAACTTATATCATCAAATCAATCAAGCACTTGATGCGAGAAATCGCGCGTTACTAAACATTTCTACTTTTCAACAGCATATCATTCCACCACTTAAAGAGGCTTTAGAGTTGGTTGAAAAGGCTTACTCAGATGGACGCTTCAGTTATCTGGAGTGGGTATCCACTCGAAAAGAGTTACTTGATGCCCAGCACACTTTAATACAATCAGCAAAACAGGCCCATCAGCGCGGTGCGGATGTCGAAGCTTTAACGGGTATATCCATTGTCTCGATACCACATGACACTCCTTCACCTATTTTTAAAGAGTAATAAGCGTGAAAACATCAAATCAAAACACCCACTATTTGACAAAAAAAGGGACATTTGTCTGGATGACTATGCTGTTACTGCTGCCTATTTTGACACTCGCCGGTGAAGACAATCACAATACAGACGTTGTGGTGATATCAGATTCTATGGCAAGCACATCAGGTATAGAAACGTTAGCGGTAACCGCTGGGCAGTTGCATAACCTTGCGACCCTTTTTGGTGATATTACCACCAATCCTGATTCGCTTAGTCACATTCGAGCCAGACTTGACGGTGTAATTTCAGATGTCACAGTTAATCTCGGCGATAAGGTCAAGTCTGGTGACACGTTGGTGATGGTAAAATCAAATGAGAGCCTTAAACGCTATCAAGTCAGCTCAACATTTACCGGATCGATCATTGGCAGGCACGCGAATACTGGAGAGTTGTCTAACAGCCAAATTCTATTTTCAATCGCAAACTATGGTGATGTTTGAGCACAACTAAAAATATTTCCTCAACAACGTGCCGTAATTAAATCAGGTCAAAAGGTATGGCACAATAATGCTGGCTTTATTCAAGAGTCATTTATCAGTCATACCACTCCTTCACCTGAAGGCAAACCCTGTACTTTGGCGTTTGTGAAGCTAAGTAATATAGATGGTAACTGGCCAGTTGGTGCATTAACCCAAGCCCAGATTAAAACAGCAACCAAAGACTTCCCGCTGCTTGTCCCTAAGTCTGCTATCCAGCAATGTAAGCAAAAAAAGACGTTTTTGCAAAACAAGGAAACGAATATCAGCCTCGACCTATTACCTTAGGTTTAAGTGATAATAAAAATGTTGAAGTGTTACAAGGTCTATTAAAAGGTGAGTTAATTGTTAGCCAAAACAGTTACCTAATAAAAACCGA
>JBNMPD010000048.1:0-17867 GCA_051276225.1 Flavobacteriales bacterium | reverse complement strand
CGATACAATCTGCAAATACTTCGACCGCATCGTGTTCATACACTCGCAAGTTAGGCACGTTTTGCTCAGCGGCTTCACCTAGACAAGCACCGACACCAGGACGGTGTACTTCTATGCCAACAAAATCTTTATCTGGTTCATTTAACGCCATCTCAACCAAAGACTTGCCCATACCAAAACCAATTTCTAATACCAGCGGTGCTTGACGACCGAAAACCTCATAAAAATTTTGTAAGCCATCAGTATGTTTTAAACCCATAGAAGACCAGTTTTGTTCGATAGCTTTCGCCTGACCTGTTGTTAAGCGCCCCTCTCTTTTTACAAAACTCTGAATTTTACGAATATACACACCTGATTCGGCAGCTTCTTGTTCAGATTTAAACTGACTCATATTTACATCTCATCTCAAAATATTACTGGTTATAGACCAGTACTTTATGTGCCGCATTATCCGGCGACACGAACTGATTGCAAGGCAGACTGCCTAATTTATCCAATTTTAGACGCTAAATATTCTGCCAATATCTTAGATTGCTCAATCGGCAGCATATGCCCTGCCTTTTTAATAAGAGTCATATCACTGTTTGGTAGTTTGATATGCATAGCCAGTATATCGGATCCGCTCATCACGTTGTCCTGTTCACCACAAATAATATGGATAGGAAAAGCACAGTTGGCCAAAGCAGGAAGCAGGTCTTTTCTAGGGTGAGTCGCACTAATCTGTGCAGCCAAAACGGCCGCGCCTAAGTCTTGTTCCATGCGTTTAAGGATATTTAGATATTCACTGTGTTGATGATGACAGTCATGAAAAAAACGTTTCAAACGCTTTTCAGTCATACCGGAATATTGTTTGTTTTTAATTAGCTCAAGCACCTGTTGGCGCTGCAGAGTCTCATCTTTAGGTAATTCGTCACAGCCACTAGCGATGAGAGTCAAAGATACAATGCGATTTTGATTTTCTAAAGCAGTTAATGCTGCAATATACCCGCCCATAGAGTACCCCACCAAATGCACGGGCTGTTCAAAATAATCTAGACGGTCTGCACTCAGCATTTGCATTTGAGCTAAATCTTCTGCCCACTGCAAAGGTACAAAAGCACGCATCGGTATATCGAGATATTTCCAGCATGCGTTAAATATTCTTTCATCACACAATGTGCCAGGGAAAAACACGACAGGTTGGTTAATTTGATAAGTGGTATCGTTTGTTTTTGGCAATCTATTCTCAAATGAACTATTTAAAGTTTGATAAGGTATTATCCGGTAATTACATCAAGAACAACAGAACCTTACTCGGGGCTAACAAATATTAAACAATTATTCGATCAAAAAGTCCTCGCTTGGTTTGACCTAAACGGCAGAAAAAACCTGCCATGGCAGCTTAATAAGACCCCTTATACGGTCTGGGTATCTGAAATTATGTTGCAACAAACGCAGGTAAAAACGGTTATCCCGTATTATCAAACTTTTATGCAACGATTCCCTGACGTATTGAGTCTGGCAAATGCGCCACAAGATGAGGTGTTACACCATTGGACAGGATTAGGCTACTACGCCCGCGCCCGTAATTTGCAAAAATCAGCTCAAGTCATTAGAGATGAATACCTCGGAAAATTCCCTGAACAGTTAGATCTATTAATCGCCTTGCCGGGCATTGGACGCTCTACTGCTGCTGCTATTTTATCTCTAGCCTGTGGGCAACATCACAGTATTTTAGATGGCAATGTAAAACGTGTACTAGCTCGCTATTTTGCTGTTGAAGGCTGGCCAGGAAATAAAAAAGTCGAAAATGACTTATGGCAATACGCAGATAAATTAACCCCAAAAGCCAGAACAGCTGATTACACCCAAGCCATGATGGACATGGGCGCGACACTTTGCACTCGTAGCAAACCAAAGTGTGATATTTGTCCCGTACAAACTGACTGCTTAGCATTTGTGCAAGGCCGGCAAGTAGAGTTACCGCACAAAAAGCCAAAAAAGACGATCCCGGTAAAATCTACCTTTATGTTGATCCCCATGTGGCAAAAACAACTTTTAATCTATAAACGCCCTCCAGCAGGATTATGGGGAGGTTTATGGGGATTCTATGAAGTGGCACAAAAACAACAAATTCTCGAACAAGCATCAAAACTAGGGCTTAACGATATCCAACAACAAACACTCAGTCCTTTTCGGCACACCTTTAGTCACTTTCATTTAGACATACAGCCAATTTTACTTCACCTTAAACAACAACCTGTTGCGCGAATAATGGAAGACACACAAATGTGGTATGACTTAACAAAGCCACAAAATGTTGGATTAGCCGCGCCAACCAAGAAACTATTTAGTACAATCAATTCATCATTTTAATTATTCGGTTTAGTTTGGAGCATTATGAGCAGAACAGTATTTTGTCAACGTTTACAGAAAGAGGCCGATGGTCTAGATTTTCAACTTTACCCTGGTGAGCTAGGTAAGAAGATTTTTGACAATATTTGTAAAGAAGCATGGGCTGAATGGCACAAGAAACAAACCATGCTAATCAATGAAAATAAACTCAACATGATGGAGCCTACTGCAAGGCAATTCTTAGAAGCCCAAATGCAAGGTTACTTATTTGAGGGCAAAGAACCTGATATTGAAGGTTACGTGCCGCCAAAAAGCTAAAACCAACCCGCTTTAAAGCAACATTTACCTCAACAAAGCTGATTTAGAAGCGAATTTGCGCAATCTATAGCCAATCTGCAAAAATTCCCTAAAAAGGGGTTGACTTAAAAGCGCTAAATCCGTTTAATACGCCCCTTCAACGAGACAAGCGGTCTGAAAAGACAACTTTAAGTTGATGCCCAGATAGCTCAGTTGGTAGAGCAGAGGATTGAAAATCCTCGTGTCCTTGGTTCGATTCCGAGTCTGGGCACCATTATTACAGACAAACCCTAGCCTTTCGGCTGGGGTTTTTTGTTTATGGCTTGTGGTGATTGTAAAATCCTCGTGTCCTTGCCGGTAACCGTAAGTTGCAACTCCGAGTCTGGGCACCATTATTCTAGAAGCCCTGAACAGAAATGTTCAGGGCTTTTTAGCTTTAGCTTTGTGCCAAAACCGTGCCTTCAACTCGAAAAGCCGAAATTTTTAAATATTTACCAGCCAGATGTGCGTAACGAAGCACCATTTCAAACAAAGACCATCCGCCAATCTCCATCAGCTTATTCAGACTTGTACCGTTCTGAACATACCAAGATGCCCAAGTATGGCATAAATCATGCTAAGTTTTTGTCATAATCCTACCTACAGGATGTCCCTGATAGGTAAAACAATATTTAGTATCCTCTCCTAATTACTCTCTTAACACCACCTGTGCATACATTGTTCAATTGAACAATCTATGCACAGAGCTTGGACCGCAGTATATGCAAAACCTTATCTATGACGATGAGTGGCTTACTATACAAAGTTATAGTTAACACGCGACAAACTGATACTTAACGTTTGATTGAAACACCATTATATTTTTTCCTTTCATGTCATTAACACTCTGATTAGTTATTGAGATTGGGATTAAAACTAAGAGTGCGTTACATTAACGCTCAAAAAGAGGCCATAACAATGAAGTATATAAAACACTACCAATGCACTGAGTGTGGCAAGACTTATACGGCTGACATCCCTATGAACTTATGTGAAGACGATGGCCGACCAGTGAAGATGATGGTGGATGTTACCGCTATTGCCCAAGATTACCCATCAATGACATGGTATCAGCCACATGTGAAAAATATGTGGCGTTTTGGTCCACTGTTACCTTTTGATATCAGCACTGATGCAGATAGCATTTGCACGCTAGGTGAGGGGCATACACCCATAATTGATATCAGCCAGTATTCCGCTTGTGCTGAGTTAAATCTGCAGGTTTATCTAAAAGATGAAGGCCAACCTTATGCAGGTTATGGCGCTAATCCAACCGGTAGTTTTAAAGATCGTGGTATGTCGGTAGTGGCCACTATGGCGCATCATTACGGTTTGTCATCATTAGCTGTGCCAACTCAAGGTAATGCGGGCGACTCACTTTCTGAATATGGCGTAGCCGTTGATTTGAATGTTGCAGTGATCATGCCTGATGACACACCCATGCCAATAATGGGAAAGGTAGCAGCCTATAGTCTTCAACATGCTGGCATCAGCCTTGATCTTGTTAAAGGCACTATTCGTGAGGCCGGCGCGTTAATGAAACAAAAGTACTTGCCTGAAGGTTATTTTAACTGTGCAACATTTCAAGAGCCGGGCTGGCGTATCGAAGGTAAAAAAACCATGGGGTTGGAACTGGCAGAGCCTTGGCCCAAATTCAAACCACAATGGTCACTACCAGACGCGATACTTTACCCTACCGGAGGTGGAACGGGCATTCTTGGTATGTGGAAAGCCTTTGATGAATTAGAGGAACTTGGCATTATTGGTTCACACCGTCCAAAAATAATTGCCATACAAAGCACAGTTAATGCACCTGTGGTCAGCGCTTTTCAACAAGGTTTAGAAGACACCATTGCCACCGATGGTGGGCTAACCATAGCCACTGGGATAAACGTGCCTGGTGGCGTTGGCCACAAAGCTGTATTACGAATTCTTCGTCAAAGTAATGGTGGTGCAATTTCGGTATCCGAGCAGCAAATTGCTTTACATGTTAAAGGCTTATATCAAAAATTTGGTATTTGGATAAGCCCTGAAGGTGCGGCAACGGTCGCCGCATTAGCACAGGCAAAATCACTCGGGTTAGTCGACACTGACCAAAACATTGTATGTTTTAACACAGGCAGTGCAGAAAAATACCTTCCTAATATCCGTGAGTTGTTTTCGCCTGCATCACCTTAATTAACCTCTCGACCGCAAGTTAAATGTTAGCTGCTTCACCACATCGATATTACAGCAGCTTCAGTTGCACACTCATTTATATAAAGCTGAGAAAGTTGGAAGTGTTTTATTGAAATCAATAAAAATCAAAGGAGCTACAAACAAGGTCTATATAACTCGAACTTCGGATAAATAATACTGATGGCTTCAAATGTGACTTATCCCGGGTTAAAACTATTTACTAGGTACTATTTTAAATATACCTGTACCATCTGTTGACACATAAATATAACCATCAGCACCTTGTATAACATTACGAACACGCCCTATTCCAGCAAACATAATGTCTTGACTAAGTACTTTGTCGCCATCTAATTTCAGTGCAACTACATAGGCAAACTTTAATGAGCCCACTATGATCTTGCCTTTTAAATCTGGATAAATGTCGCCAATAACAAATGTCATGCCTGATGGAGCAATGGATGGCACCCAATACCAAGCGGGTTGCTGCATGCCTTCTTTTTCAGTCAGTTCAGTAAAAGACGAACCACTATAATTGATACCATAGCTAATCACTGGCCAACCATAATTTGCTCCTTTTTGGATTATATTGATCTCATCGCCACCTTTGGGGCCATGTTCATGAGTCCAGATATCACCTGTTATTGGATGTTTTGCCATACCTTGTGGGTTACGATGACCAAATGAGTAAATAGAAGGGTTTGCGTCTTTTTTTATCACAAATGGATTGTCTTTAGGGATACTTCCATCGCTGTTTATTCTATGAATTTTACCTGCGTCTCGGTCCAAGCGCTGCGGATTGACATCACGGTTTCCTCGGTCACCGCTAGAGATATACAAGTATCCTTTTTCATCGAATGCAAGGCGACTTCCAAAATGTTGACCTTTTGTTGTGTTGGGGCCTGCTTCAAAAATGACAGTTTGTTCGGTTAGTTTCAAATCTTGTAATTTAGCGCGCATCACAGATGTATGTGCACCTTCACCCTCACCTTCTAGGCCAGAATAAGAAAAATATATAAGATTATTTTGAGCATAATTGGGATCTACGGCAACATCTAATAAGCCACCTTGACCTTCAGCAAAGATTTCAGGCAAGCCTGTGACTTTTTCATTTAATAATATGCCATTGTTAATGACCCGCAATTCACCTTTTCGATCTGATACCAGTATGGTTTTTTCGTCTAACCAAGCCATTCCCCAAGGAATATCAATTCCTTTAGTTAGGAGCTGGTATTCATAAGGTTGAGTATTGTTTAAGAGTGATATTTTTGATTGCTGTGCTCTAGGTTGCTGCGCAGAGGCTGAGCCAGTTAAAACAACGCAGCAGAATATGCTCAAGAAACGCGTTATTGTTACCATAATTGATCCCTTCTTGAAAAATTTGACTAAACATGAATATTACCGTTGAATAAGTTTATTAGAGCAGTAGGTATGAGTCTTTGTCATCTACTAATAAATAAAAATCGTATTGTTTAGATATAAAATTCGAATTCTATTAGATTTGTAAGTTAAATAGTTGTTCACACAACATTAGTAGTTATAATCCGTCCTAGTTTTTTTTGGGTAAATAAAGCCTGATTTGGAGAGTTTTGTGAAATTTAAAACCTTTTTATGTATTTTTATGGGTGTTTTTAGCGTATCGGCAGCGCAAGCACAAGAAATGAGCGATGATGATATTAGATCTCGCATTCAACCTGTTGGTAAAGTGCACGTGGCGGGTGCCAAAGTTGCGATGGCTTCAGGACCGAGATCAGGTTCAGAAATTTACAATAAGGCCTGCGTTGCATGCCACAGCGTTGGTGTTTTAAATGCACCTAAACTTCAAGATGCAGCTGATTGGGCTCCCCGTATGACAAAGGGCTTTGATACAGTGTGGCAGAATGCAATTAACGGCATCGGTGCTATGCCGCCGATGGGTACTTGCGGCGATTGTTCAAATGATGACATAAAGGCTGCAATCGAACACATGATTGAAGGCATCTAAGTTTAGAAATTACTTACATGTTGCACAAAAAAGACCGCCTCAGGGTGGTCTTTTTTGTTTGAATAGTATACTTTTGTTAATCGGATTTCTGTAGTTGTATTAACATAAAGAATCGTTTGTTTAACTAATGACACCAAAAAGTAATGCCAATCAACTTTCTTTAGAGGAACTGCGAGAGCTCGTTCCTCAATTGCAGAAGATCACACAAAAATATAAACACTCTGAATCAATTCAAAAATCGCTATTCGACATTTCAGAGCTAGCAAGTTCAATCAATGAGTTATCCAGTCTTTATCCAGCAATTCACGATATAATTGGTCACTTAATGCCCGCCAAGAACTTTTTTGTAGCCTTTTACGAAGAAGAAACTGAAATTATTGATTTTGCCTATTTTGTTGACGAATACGACGAACAAGTGGTTTCAAAGGTTTCAGCTGACGATCTAAAAAATAGTATCACGGGCTACATACTCCGTACCGGTAATCATCTATTTTTAACCCAAGAAACCTATCAACAACAACTTGCTGATATATCTGTCAAAGATTTAGGCGCCAATCCAGTTGACTGGATTGGCGTACCTTTAAAGCGGGGTTCGAAAGTAATAGGTGCGATGGTTGTGCAGAGCTATGACGAATCAATCCGTTACAGTCAGGAAGATTTGGAAATATTACTTTTTGTTTCCCAGCACATAGTTAACTCTGTTGATAGAGTCAAAAGTCGAGAAATAACTGAAAATTCTATCCGCCAGCGCACAAGACAGCTCAGACAAATCAATGTTGAATTACAAGAAGAAATTAGTGAAAGGCAGAAAGTAGAATCCCTACAACAAGCATTGTTTGAAATATCCGAGCTTTCAGCCTCAGTTGAAGGAGGCATGGATTATTTTTATTCGGCCATTCATGACACTTTATCGCGCTTAATTGGTGCACCTAACTGTTACGTTGCGATAATAGACAATGACAATCAAGCATTACAATTTCCTTATTATAAAGACGAGATGCAATCAACGATTGAACCACGTCCAATGGCCTTAGGTCTTACCGAGTATGTTATTAGGCACGGCACAGCTGAACTTATCAACGCTGCTAGAGTTCAACGATTAACCGAGGCCAATGAGCTGTCTGTAAATGTGGCTGAAAGCAAGTATCAGGAAATGGATTCATGGATTGGATCGCCACTGGTTTTAGACGGTGAAATTTGTGGCGTCATAGCCGTTCAAAGTTACAACAAAAAAAAACAATATGACTTCAAAGATTTAGAGTTTTTACGTTTTGTTTCTCACCACATTGCTGTGGCTTTAAGTCGTAAACAATCCACCGATGCGATTAAAGCTTATAACCAAAAACTTTCAAAAGAAGTACAAGAGCGAACAGAAGAGCTAAATAGAACCAATTTATTTTTACAAAAACAAATTGAGGAACGCTTACAAGCACAACAACAACTCGAATATGACGCGCAACATGATTCACTAACAGGTTTAGCAAATCGCGTTTTATTTAACAGTCGACTAGAATTAGCGCTGGCTAGCAAACAACGCTACACCACAAATAATTATGCAGTAATATTTATTGATTTGGACAGGTTCAAACAAATTAATGACTCATTAGGCCATATGGCTGGAGACCAATTTTTAAAAGAAGTGGCTATACGAATAGGCTCATGTATCCGTGGACATGATTTACTTGCCCGTTTAGGAGGCGATGAATTTGTGGTTCTGTTCGACAACTTTGACTCTCCAACCGATATCGAAGAAATATCTGCGCGTATCATCAACTCTATTGCTAAACCTTTTAGCATCGAAAATAAAGATATGTATTCAGGTGCCAGTATAGGCATCGCTTATATCGAAAGTGGTTACCAAACAACTGACGAAGTGCTACGAGATTCTGATGCTGCTATGTACCAAGCAAAGTCTTTAGGCCGCGGGCGCTATGTTATTTTTGATAAGACGATGCGACAAAAGCTGCTTGAAGAATTGGAAATCGAAGACGAATTCAGAAAAACACTTAAAGCTAAAGCCTTCGAAAGTTATTCTCAACCTATACTTAATTTAACCAATCAAGAAATAATATACGAAGAATGTTTTATACGTTGGGAGCATTCCAGCCTCGGTAAAATCAAGCGCGAGCAATATTGGCAGATTGCAGAACAGTTTGGTTTCACTGCAGAAATGGATAAGTTCATGCTCACAAAAGCTTGCGAAATACTGCAGGGATGGCAATTGAATGTTGCAGATGAGCATAAACAGATTGCGATCAACTTATCCATACACCACCTCACCCAAACATCTTTAGCTAATCAATTAATTGAACAAGTAAATGAAGCGGGGGTTAACCCTAAAAAATTAATCATTGAGTTTGATGAAAACGCCCTAAATCGACGTTCTCAGTTTTTCTTGCCTGCTATTAAAATATTAAAGAGCGTGGGGATCACCTTAGTATTGGATAACTTTGGGAGCGGTTTAGCTTCCTTGAGTTATTTATATTCATATCCCTTTGATTACGTAAAAGTGGATCATTATTTTGTTAAATCCTTACCTCGTTCTGAGCGTAACTTAAAGTTAATTCAGTCTGTGCTATCCATTTCTGGGCATTTGAAGTTTAAGTTGATTGCCGAAGGCATAGACACCGTAGAACAACATCAAGCGTTAATCGAAATAGGCTGTGAGTTTGGTCAAGGTAAATATTTACAAAAAGCCAAGTTAATTGAATTCGTTCCAATGCATAAAAATAAAATAACTGATTAGTTAACTCTTCTTCATCATATCCCGTAAGTTAGCAATCCCCACTTGAGATTTCTGCTGACGCTCTTGCGCTGATACTTTTGGCTTTTTGTGCTCCCATACCACATCATCTTGCGGCAGTTCATGTAAGAATCGACTGGGCTCAGGATTCCTCACCTCACCATATTGGCGCCTTTCTTTGACTAACGTCATAAATAATACTTTTTGCGCACGGGTGATACCCACATAAGCTAAACGTCTTTCCTCATCGATATTGTCTTCGTCAATGCTACTTTGATGGGGCAATAACCCTTCTTCCATACCCACTATAAATACATAAGGAAACTCTAACCCTTTTGACGCATGTAAAGTCATCAGTTGCACTTGGTCTGTCTCTTCGCTATCTTCGCCGCGCTCCATCATATCGCGCAGAATTAGACGATTAACCACCTCTTGTAATGTCATTGGCGGGTCTAATTCACTGCCTTCAAGCATGTTGCTGATCCAACCAAACAATGTGCTAATGTTTGCCATACCCATTTCAGCAGCTTTGGGGCTGGTACTAGACTCATACAACCATTCTTCATATCCCATGGCTTTAATCATTTCACGAATGGTCGAAATGCCATCACCTCTGACCGCCCTATCTGAAAGTTCTACTATCCAACGACTAAATTGCTCTACTGATACCAGTGCTTTACCCGTTATAACATCCTGTAAATTAGGATCAAAAGCAGCTTCAAACATAGAACTACGATTGAGATTAGCTAAATTACCAAGCTTTTCTAAACTTACTCGCCCAATACCACGAGTAGGTGTATTGATGACTCGCAACAGTGCATTGTCATCGTCCTGATTTACCAACAGGCGCAAGTAAGCCATGATATCTTTTACTTCGGTACGACCAAAAAATGACATGCCACCACTAATTTTATAAGGAATACGGTTGCTCATCAGCACTTTTTCGAATACCCGAGACTGAAAGTTGCCTCGATACAAAATGGCATAATCTTTAAATTTTGTGGCTTGCATAAACTTGTGCGCCATCAACTCGGCTACCACACGTTCCGCCTCATGATCTTCATTTTTGGCGGTAATGACTTGCAGAGGCTCACCATAACCTAACTCAGAAAATAATTTTTTTTCAAAAATGTGAGGGTTGTTCTGGATCAAGATATTGGCGCAGTGCAAAATTCGCTCAGTCGAACGATAGTTTTGCTCAAGTTTAATAACTCTTAGTTTTGGGAAATCTTTTTGTAGCAATACTAAGTTTTGAGGCCTTGCGCCACGCCATGAGTATATCGACTGGTCGTCGTCACCTACAACCGTAAATCTTGCTCTTTCACCTACCAAAAGCTTCACAAGTTCATATTGGCTGGTATTTGTATCTTGATATTCGTCCACCAGCAAATAACGTATTTTGTTCTGCCACTTTTTCCTAACGGTCTCATTATTTTTTAAGAGTACGGTGGGTAATAAAATCAGGTCATCAAAATCTAGGGCATTGTATGCTCGTAAATGATCGTAGTAACGCTGATAAAATGCTGCGTGCTCAACATCACTAGGCGATAACGTCTGATTTTTTAAATCTTCTGGTAAAATAAGATCGTTTTTCCAATTTGAGATACAACTCTGCAGAGCAGATATCAACTCTTTGTCACCATCAAATTCTATCTCGGTTAAATCTTTTAGCAGCGACATACTGTCTTTATCATCGAATAGAGAGAAGCCGGGTTTTAATCCCAAAGTTTTGACTTCGGACTTAATAATATTTAAACCAAATGTATGAAAGGTCGATATTTTTAAACCACGCGCTTCCTTCTTACCCAAAGTTTGCGCCACTCGCTCCTTCATCTCTCGTGCGGCTTTATTCGTGAAAGTCACTGCAGCTATATAACGAGCAGGTAGCTCACACTCTCTGACTAAATAGGCGATTTTATTTGTGATCACACGGGTTTTACCACTGCCCGCACCTGCTAAAACTAAACATGGACCAGAAATAAAATTTACAGCTTCGTTCTGTCCGGGGTTAAGTTTCATGCTAAATTAAACAGCCAATGATGATGGGGGCGATGATTGTAAGAGAATATACTGGTGAGTCCAAGTAGATTAACAATGTATAACTGTTTAAGCTTGAACCCAGATTTCGTTTTAAAAACTCATTTGAACTCGAAAGGTAGACAGACTCCAATGCTAAATCCTAAAAAACTAGAAGAAATTGCTAAACAAATCTCTGATGCCGTGCCTCCAGGTATGAAAACTATGGCAGAAGGCGCAGAGGCCAAGGTGAAACAAGTATTACAATCACAATTAAGTCGCTTAGATTTTGTTAGTCGAGAAGAGTTCGATATTCAAAGCCAAGTACTGATGCGTACCAGAGAAAAACTAGAGGCGCTCGAAGCTCGCCTTGCTAAATTAGAGAAGCCAGAAGGGTAAAACTAATTATTAACTCGGTGTTATAAGCCACCCATATAAACACGTTATAAGAGTGGCTTATATCTTTCCAAACTATTTAAACTGGTGCTGGGTAAATAATGTAGTGCCCAATAATCCCTAACAAAAACATCAAACCCACATAATGATTGTGTAAAAAAGCCTTGAAACATAGACTCCGTTCTCGGTCTTTAATCAGCCAGTGTTGATACAAAAACAAGCCCATACTGACAACCAACGCAAGGTAAAAAGGCCAACTAAATTTTAGCCACAACGCCACTGTGATAAGCAATAACAAGCTAACTATTTGCAGCAACAATATGCACAGCTTGTCGTATTTACCAAATAAAATAGCAGTTGATTTGACACCCACTTTTATATCATCGTTTTTGTCGACCATGGCGTATTGTGTATCGTAGGCCACGGTCCATGTTAAGTTTGCAAAGTACAATGCCCACACTATCCAACTAAGAGGTTGCCCTATTGCCACAAAAGCCATTGGGATAGACCAGCTAAAAGCGGCGCCAAGTATGACCTGAGGTAACTGAGTATAACGCTTCATAAAGGGATAAATAATAGCTAATATTAAACCACCAATAGACATCAACACGGTTTGCCAAGTTAAGGTCAAGACCAGTACAAGGGCGAAAAATAAAAGTAGAAAAAATAAACGTAACGCTTCTTTTTCGGTTACTTCCCCAGTCACTAAAGGTCGGGTTGAGGAACGTTCAACTAGACCGTCTACGTTACGGTCTGCATAATCATTAATCACACAACCAGCCGAACGCATCACTACCACTCCCAATACAAATACCACTAAGATATGTAGGTCTGGCACCCCTGCTGATGCAATCCATAACGCCCATAAGCAGGGCCAAAGCAATAAATATATACCTATAGGTTTGTCGGCACGTATCAAGCGCCAATAAGCGTTTAGTTTTGTAGATGATAATTTGCTTGAGTTGCCCATGGTTGTCTATTTCATCTCTTGGTAAGCTGGCGAACTGGGAAGAAATACTTCACTGACCGACATTTTAAGGTTTTCAAAATTAAATACTGAGCGACGCCCCCACAAGTCCATCTCAGTGGATAGGTGTAATTGTGCTTGAAAAGTTTTGCTGGGACACATATTAGTGACTTCAAATGGCATACGTTCAAATCGTTTATCATTAAAAATTAGTTGACCTAAAGGTTTAGTATTGAGGTTAATAAAATCACTTTCGCATAGTCTTTGCGGAATAATTGAGCGGGCAAAGACCCAAGGCTGATTATCACCCCACAAAATCACTTCTCTTACCTGCCACTCTTTCGGGTTAAACTGTTGCTGGGAAGCACGTACTCGCTGAAATTCCTCAGGAGTTATGTTTGACTGCTGCTGACCTATAATAGTTAGATGGAATGACGTACATTGTGATTGTAGCCTTTCAGTTAACGAACCTGTATCCAACAACCAGTTTTTTAAATTAGGACTGGGGATAACAAACTTGTCTGGTTCAGCCCATAACGATGGAATACCGACCGGGAAAATATATGATAACTTCAATTTTACAACATTATTGATTAGCAAAAATCAATAATAACAAGTGCGTGACCTAGACTAAAGTTAAATACCGTTTTAACTAAAAAATTTGGTAAACTTAAACGAGTAGATTATCAGCTGAGAATAAGTAACTAACGATGAAAAGAACCGCATGGATATTGGCTAGTTTTCTGACCCTTTTAAATTATCAAAGCTTAGTATATGCACAGGACGCGGCCATTAAAAACTACGCTTATTTCAGTCTTGAACCAGATATTGTGACCAACTATTTAGGCTCCAGTGCAAGAAAATTAGGTTTTGTTAGGGTCACAATAGAACTAATGTTAGAAGATGCAGAATTCCTTGAAGCCGCTGAACATCACTCCCCTATGATGAGAGCCGCAACAATTGAAGTGTTCGGCAGCCAAAAAGCAGAAAAAATTAAGTCGTTAACTGGTCGCGAGGGTATTAGGCGTGACTGTTTAGAAAAATTACGAAAGCTCATGCTCAGAGAAACAGGCTCTGAAATGGTTAAAGATGTTATTTTCACTAAATACCTGTATCACTAAATCTAAAAAAACGACTAACGGTTAGCGTTTTTTACTCTAGAAACCAAAAACCAAGCAAACAAGCAACCACAAATTAAGCCCATCGTATGAGCGGTGTTTGCCATATGTACAGGTAGAAAGTCCAAGTAACCCACCACTAACCAAACCAACAAAAACCCCACTATTGGTTTAGGTAATGACAATCCCCAACTGGGTTTTAACCAGCCCAACCACCAAACACAGCCCACTAAGGCATACACTACACCTGAGAGGCCACCAAAGTTGGGGCCACTAACCAACAACTGAGCAACATTAGACACCGCAGCAGAAAACACAAACAACATTAGCAAACTACTGAATCCAAAAGTTTTTTCGATTTGTTTGCCTAATGACCACCACCACAGTAGATTGAAGGCAATATGCAGCACTGAAAAATGGATCAGTGCTGGTCCCAATATTCGCCACCACTGACCAGTGTCCTTAAGCATCGCTAAGGGCTGAATTTTTAGCCACGAATAAGGTGATGAAACACCCACCATCGCTAATAGGTAAATAATCAAACAAATTACCAGTATGCTTGAAGTAAAAGGTGCCTGCTTTAAGTCAGCAATAGTTGTCATTAAAGAAAATGACGTCTCGGGAATTAACGTAACTGTCTCACCGGATTGCCAAGCAGCGGTTTGGTACTTTGTGTTATTGGGGTTTGACACAAATTCTTCTGCCAGCTTTTTGGCTTCGATTTGATCGGATAACTCCAGTAACATCACGGTGTGTGAATATTCATTAGCCGAATATTGATATTCTGCCTGAATACCTTGTTCTATAAGGTAAATAGTGAGTAATCTTGCTGGCTGTTCTTTTGAAAAAGCAACTAACTTAAGCAGTGTAGACAAGCGTATTATACTTCCTATAGTTTTTTAAAAAGCGGGCTGTGAAACTTCAAAGGATTGACCTTTGCGCCAAGCCTCAAATCCACCATCTAGGCTATATACCTCCTCAAAACCTTGGTGAATTAAAAACTGTGCGGCTTGTTGGCTACTTATACCATGGTAGCAGCAGACAATAACGGGCATATCAAATTCGACATCCGACATAAAACTATGTAACGAGCCATTAGTTAAGTGTGTTGAGTTTTTAATATGTCCGGCTGCAAAAGCAGCCTCGTCGCGAATATCGACTACTCGCACGGTACCTTCAGACAGTTTTTGTTGTGCCTCTTGAACCGATATATGGGCAAATTGCTCCATCTAGATGACTCTCCTCATAAATGTAATTTTATTACTACTGCCAATTGAGTATTACTTTACCAGATTGACCGGATCCCATAATATCAAAACCTTGCTGAAAATCATCAATAGCAAATTGATGCGTCACCATAGGTTTTAGATCTAACCCACCTTGGATTAAGCTAGCCATTTTATACCATGTCTCGAACATTTCACGGCCATAAATGCCTTTTATCATCAGGCCTTTAAATATCACTTGATTCCAGTCTATGGCAACATCGTTAGCTGGAATGCCTAACATCGCTATTTTGCCACCGTTGTTCATCTTGTCGAGCATATCACGCAATGCCGCTGGCACACCTGACATCTCAAGGCCGACGTCAAAACCTTCGGTCATACCCAATTCATTCATCACGTCTTTCAAGTTAGTATTAGATACATTCACAGCACGAGTAGCGCCCATTTTAGAGGCTAAATCTAAGCGATATTCGTTAATGTCAGTGATCACTACGTTCCTTGCGCCAACATGACGTGCCACAGCTACAGCCATTATTCCAATAGGGCCTGCACCTGTAATTAATACATCTTCGCCAACCAAATCAAAAGATAAAGCGGTATGCACAGCATTTCCAAAAGGGTCAAAAATAGCGGCTAAGTCACTGCATATATTATGTGGGATTTTAAAAGCGTTAAATGCGGGTATGGCTAAATATTCGGCAAAAGCACCCTGCCTATTTACGCCCACTCCAGTGGTATTTCTGCATAAATGGCGACGGCCTGCACGGCAGTTTCGGCAATGACCACAGGTAATATGACCTTCGCCAGACACTCTATCGCCTATTACAAACCCACGTACTTCTTGACCCATATCGACCACTTCACCCACATATTCATGGCCCACAACCATAGGCACTGGGATGGTTTTTTGCGCCCATTCATCCCATTGGTAAATATGCATATCAGTACCACAAATTGCGGTCTTGTGGATTTTGATTAATAAATCATTGTGGCCAACCGTGGGTTTTTCACACTCGGTCATCCAAATGCCTTTCTCTGAATGTAACTTGGCTAATGCCTTCATCAAATGATCCCCAACTCTTTACCAACATCAATAAATGCATCAACAGCTAAATCAATTTGTTCAAGACTATGGGCTGCAGACATTTGGGTACGAATACGAGCTTTCCCTTTAGGTACTACTGGGAAAGAAAATCCTACTACATATACCCCTTTAAGCAGCATTTTATCCGCCATATCGCTGGCTAACTGCGCATCGCCTATCATCACAGGAATAATTGCATGGTCTTTGCCAGAAAGCGTAAAACCAGCATCTGACATTTTGTTACGAAAATGAGCCGCATTGGCAGCTAATTGCTTACGCAGTGAAGCACCATGCTGCATCATTTCAAACACTTTTAAAGATGCGGCAACAATTGGCGGGGCCACTGAGTTCGAAAACAAATACGGCCGAGAGCGTTGGCGTAACCATGTAATCACTTCTTTTTTGCCTGATGTATATCCACCTGATGCACCACCTAAAGCTTTGCCCAAAGTACCGGTTAAAATATCCACTCTTCCCATCACATTACAATATTCATGACTACCGCGACCGTTTTCACCCACAAACCCTGTAGCATGACAATCGTCTACCATGACCAAAGCCTGGTACTTGTCAGCCAAATCGCAAATTGATGCCAAGTCTGCAATCACACCATCCATAGAAAACACGCCATCAGTGGCAATAAGCTTATTACGCGCGCCATCGGCATCGGCTTGTATAAGCTGCGCTTCCAAGGCTTGCATATCATTATTGGCGTAGCGATAACGCTTAGCTTTGGATAATCTTACCCCATCAATAATGCTTGCGTGGTTAAGCGAATCAGAAATGATGGCATCATCGGCATCCAAAATAGTTTCAAATAACCCACCATTTGCATCAAAACATGAAGGATAAAGGATGGTCTCTTGTGTGCCTAAGAAGTCACTTATTTGTGTTTCTAACTGTTTATGAATATCTTGTGTACCGCATATAAAACGCACCGATGCCACACCAAAACCGTGACTGTCTAAACCGGCTTTTGCGGCGTTTATCAGTTCTGGATGGTTGGCTAATCCTAAATAATTATTGGCACAGAAATTAAGTACCTTCTGTTTGTGATCAACTTCAATATCAGCCTGCTGGCTTGAGGTAATGACGCGCTCATTTTTGAAAAGTCCTTGTGCTTTTGTGTCTTCAATTTGCTGGGCTAAACGATTATAAAAGTCTTGTTTCATCAGAAGTCCTACGTATGGGAAAAGAAAAAAGCGAATCATATATATTCAATATGATGAATGATAATTTTAACAGCAAAAGGTTATATTCAGATGGCAAATTTAATGTACATCTTAACCCGTATATGGTCTAGTTCCGACTAAGGAATACCACCAATGATAATTTTTGTTGCGTTCTATCTGGGTTTTAATATGCTAATTAGGACTATTAGATTATTGCCACACCAAAAACAGACTTCACTCATGTTTATTTTTTATACTTAACGCGTTTAAAAATACTGATAACTTGATAAAAAACACTTGCGATCTAATCTGT
>JBNMPD010000047.1:0-17881 GCA_051276225.1 Flavobacteriales bacterium | reverse complement strand
CGCAAAAGTTGCCTCGCAGATAAAAATCTGTAATAGAATTTTTTTGCTTTTCTCATTGTCCTATTTGTCCTCTGAGATTCAAAATATATTGACTCTTTTACCTATTGTTTATGCAAGACTGGTTTTAACGCCAGTCAGTTGCTAGCTAATATATCTGGGTAAGTCAGCAATAATAACGACTTAATAAAGCAATTTTACCAAGTAATATTTTAAATGAAGTTGAAACACTCTAATTG
This sequence comes from Flavobacteriales bacterium, assembly GCA_051276225.1. Classification (GTDB taxonomy): domain Bacteria; phylum Pseudomonadota; class Gammaproteobacteria; order Enterobacterales; family Alteromonadaceae; genus Paraglaciecola. Next base: position 17,645 of record JBNMPD010000047.1, on the reverse strand, counting down.
GGACAGAGAATTTTTATACTATTTACGACTTAATTAATGCCCGAGCACTTTTGCGGGATTAATTCTTGCGGCTTTTATTGCAGGATAAAGAGTGGCTAAAACGCTTAACACTATGGCAATGAATGCTGTGAGATACACCTCATTCCAATTTAATTCAGAGGGTAAAAAGTTAATAAAATAAACATCGCCTGATAAAAATTGCACTCCCAGTAAATCTTCAATAAAAAGAGCAACCGTCGCCAAATTAGTTGCCATTAACACGCCTAATGTCACGCCAACTATGGTGCCTATTAAGCCATTGAATGTTCCCTGCAGCATAAACACTGAAATAATTAGGCTGTTTTTTGCGCCCATGCTTTTAAGCATAGCAATTTCACTTTGTTTTTCGTTTACCGCCATCACCAGAGTCGACACAATATTGAAGCAAGCCACGGCAATAACCAAGCTTAAAGCGATATAAACGACTGCCCTAACCAACTGTATATCTTGATACAAATTACCATCGTTGATAGTCCAATCCGACATGTACACTTCAGGTGTTAGGCTATAACCAATTTCACGGGTTAATTCACGGGCAACAAAAGCATCACGATATCTTAAACGTATACCTTGGGCACCATACTTAATATTTTGTGCTTGTGCGGCTAAAGACATGTGCATATAACCAAGATGATTACTCAGTTCGCCCCCCATATCTAAACTGGCGATGATATTAAGTCGCAATGTCTTGGGCGCACTTAAACTTAAATTTTCAGAAAGTTGCGGTAATAAAATCTGCACTTTATCACCCACCACTAAATTTAATTTCTGCATAAGCCCTATGCCTAGCATGGTCGCATTTTCATCTTCTTGGAATTGCCGCCACTGTTCGCTAGTGACTAAACTTGGAATGACGCCATCAGATGCATAAAGGGGATCTAAAGCAGTCATCTCCACTGCCTTCATTTTATTGCCTTTTTGTAACATACCCATAGCGTTGACATAGGGTTCTACAAATGTCACTTCAGGATGTTGTTGTAAAGCCTCAACTTCTGAAGGCCAATTTTCTATACCGCTTGCGTATACTGATTTAAATTCTGCGTGGGGGATAACAGATAACAAATTGTTCTTTAATTCTCTTTCAAAACCATTCATGACTGACAACAATAAAATCAGCACAAAACAACCTAAACCAATGCCAAAAGTAGAGGAAGCAGAAATAAACGAAATAAAACCATTTTGGCGTTTATCTGAACGAAATCTCCATGCCAATAACCACGCCAGATGCACTAGATTGAACCCTGTAAAACTTTACTTAAAGTGTCTGTTTTCACAGATTTAGGTTGGGCATCCGTCAGGCAACCATCCACTAAGTTAAAAGATCGGTCTAATCTGCTGGCTAATTGTATATCGTGAGTCACAACCACAAAACTGGTATGCATTTGTTCACGCAAATCATTGAGTAACTCATAAATGCTTTCGCCCGTTTTTTGATCCAGGTTTCCTGTAGGTTCGTCTGCAAGAATTAACTTGGGTTGAGTCACTAAAGCTCTAGCAATTGCTACACGTTGACGTTCGCCCCCAGATAACTCAGCGGGTTTATGACTGTATCGATGAGATAACCCGACCTTGTCTAACATGGCCATAGCCATCTCATTTGCTTGTTTAATCGGCTTTTTTGCAATTAATAATGGCATGGCCACATTTTCTAATGCACTAAACTCGGGTAATAAATGATGAAATTGATAAACAAACCCCAGGGATTGATTGCGAAATTTTGCTTGTTGGTTGCTGCTAAAGGCAAATATATCTTGTTGTTCAAACGATACTTGTCCTGATGTTGGCTTATCCAAGGCACCTAATAGATGTAATAGTGTGCTTTTACCTGAGCCTGAACTACCAACAATGGCAACTTGTTCCGCTTTTTTGATAGAGAAATTGACACTTTTAAGTACCTTAACGCTATTTTTTCCATCATTGAATTCTTTAGTTAGATTGGTACATCTGAGTAACTCACTCATAATCGGTACATTTCCCTAATTTGCATTTGGACGGGTTGAATTCCCATAATTGCGAAGACGCTTCTTTTCCCTTCTTTTAGCCAATATTCGTGCAAGTTTTCTCATACTGACGACTTGGTCACTTTCATCAATGATATCGATACCAAACAAACTTTCAACTAAATCCTCAACAGTTAACACTCCCTCTAAACCACCGTATTCATCTACGATAAGTAACATATTGCCTCGTTGAGAGTGCAAAGGGGTAAAAGCCTTAGCTAATGACATGCTGCTTAATATGGTGACCATATCTTTTTGGTACGTTTTGAGCTCTTTATCAATATTGCCTCGAGCATAGGCCAACAATATGTCAGATTTCAATACGTAACCGGTAATTTTTTCTGGTTCTCCATCTTCATAGACTGGGATCCGTGAAAATGATACTTCCGCATGATGTTGTAAAAACTGTTCAACTGTCAAAGTATCAGGTAGCGAAAAAACAACCGTTCTATGAGTCATGGCTTGACGAACTTTAAGCTGTTGTAAACTGAGTAAGTTCTGCATCACTGTGGCCTCACGAGCGACTATTTGTCCCTCTTCCAAGGACAGTGCAGTCATCGCAGATAGTTCATCTCTATTCAAACCAACAAGGGGAGACTCATCATGCATTCTGGATGTCATTTTTTGCGCCATCTGTACAAAGGGCCATAACACAATCATCAAATATTTTAAAAAATAAGCTGTAGATGGAGCGAGTTTGCGCCAGTATGTTGCTCCTAGAGTCTTGGGAATAATTTCTGAAAACACTAAGATAAGCAACGTCAAAACAGCTGAGGCAATTCCTAAATAAGCATCTCCGAACACCACAGCAGCTTGTGCGCCAGCTCCAGCCGCACCCATCGTGTGCGCAATCGTATTCAAACTCAAAATGGCAGCAAGGGGGCGGTTAATATCGCTGACTTGCTTTTTTAGTAATTTACCTGAAGGATGACCACTTTTTTCTAGCACAGAAATATAAGCCGACGAGATACTGAGGATAACCGCTTCTGCAATAGAGCAAACAAACGAAAAACCTAACGCGACAAATATATATATCAACAACAAAAGCATGGGGATTAAATCTCAGAGGATGACGTAAAGAGCATCATATAAACAAGGGAATTTAGCATGTTGTAAGCTTACCAAAACGTAAGCAGATAACGTAGTATTAATGAGGTCAAAAAGGGATTTGTGTGTAAGAAATGACTAACTGACAATTTAATGGCGGAGTGGACGAGACTCGAACTCGCGACCCCCGGCGTGACAGGCCGGTATTCTAACCAACTGAACTACCACTCCACATATAAATTGTATTTTGTTTTGATGTTGGCGGAGTGGACGAGACTCGAACTCGCGACCCCCGGCGTGACAGGCCGGTATTCTAACCAACTGAACTACCACTCCAGCGTAATCAAAAATTTGCTATCTAATTTCACACTGTTATTAGTTTTAAAATATGAACTAAAAAAGTAAAAATCAAGCAAATTAGACAATATTGAAATTGGCGGAGTGGACGAGACTCGAACTCGCGACCCCCGGCGTGACAGGCCGGTATTCTAACCAACTGAACTACCACTCCACAATTTTCAATGTTATCAAGCAGTTAGATAAAGAACACAGGATGTCCCTCCTCAACCGCGGCGCAGATAATACGGCTTCACCCCATACTAGTCAATAGCTTTTTAGCACGATATTCACTTAAAAGTCAGTTAAAAGCCTTGATTGCTGCAGTATTAAACAATTTGTTGGTTTAGCAGACAAACATTTATTCTTTAGAGGTGGTTAAGTCCATTAAACTCGGGGTGGATTAACTTTATTTTGAGCTTTTTCTATTTTTATTTTTTTGGATGACGTTTCAACATTTTTGCAAGAAAACCTATTTTTTTGTCCGTGACTTCAATGTCCGTACTTTCAATGTCAGTTCCTTCAATCTTCATAGCTTTTTCATCTTTAATCTTTTTGTATTTTTTCATAAAATTAAAAACAAAATTTTTGTCTAACGTTAACCAACAAACTAAGCCTCCTCCTATGGTTAGAATAAATAGATTGATACCTACAATAATTGACACCAATGATGAAGTTGACATTTTTTGTTCAACCAACGGAATTTCTTGAACAGATATTATACTTTTTCCCGTACCTTTTTCTGTACCATAAATCGCTACAGTGGGTGCGTCAACATCCGCTACAGCTGCAGCAGTGACTGGTTTTGGCTGTTCTGATAAAAAACTATATTCTGGCACATCCAAAATAAACTCTCTGCCATCAGTAGTATCTGCATAAACAGTTAACTTAACGCGGTATACGCCAGACTCAGTATTAACAATCAAATGCTCTCGGATTTTTGCAGATCGATCTGTGATAGAAAAGTTCTGAATGTCGCCATTTGGGGAACGAACTTTTCCATCTATCAATAACGTAGACATATCCACATATTCACGCTGTGCGTCCACAATGAGTTTGTGGTAACCCTCTTCTCCTGCGTCTAGCTCAACGTCCACTTTAATGGGATTGGCCAGCAACATAATATTAGGGTCAACCTGCTCTCGAGTGAACATAGGCGTAGACACAGTAAAAGTTGGGATCCATTCACCATCGGCAATAGCAAGATTAAATCGTCCAGTGAATACTCCATCTAAAGGTTTTTCATCCATGCCTTTTCCGTTGTCTTCAAAAAATGCAATGATCTCGGACTTAGCTCCAAAATTATTAAAATTAGGATTATTAGTGCTAGACAACGAAATACTCAGTTCAACCACATCTCTAAATGCAGCGTAATCAATCGGTAGACCATTGTTAGTGAGATAAGCAGTTTGTTTTAGTATTTCACCAGAAAATATAATTTTAGGAAGAGAAGCAGCATGTAATGCTAAGTCGCTTATCACCATAACTTGGCTTTCAGGTAAAATCTGCCCTACCGCTTGCCACGGACCTGGCATTGGGTTTTTAATACTGATCATGTCGTAGGTGCTGCTATCAAACCAAAAAATATCTTCATCTTCGGCATTGGCTAAGTAAATTTTGGAGCCATCAGGTCGCACTAAAACGATTGGTGCAGCTCCAAAGTCGCGAAAAAACACCATAGTAATTTCGTCTACTTCGTAATCTATTCTAAAACGATTTTGTAGTAGCTTAATACTATTATGGTATTCAGTGCCTAGCTGGATAAGAGGTGAATCATCAACCTGACTGATATTTTGATTATTTGAGGTACTAGATATGCTAGAAAATGGTGTACCGTCCTGCATATCTTGAGAAATAGTAGTTTGTGAAATAGCTTCTACCGAAAAGCACAAGTACGTGAATAGCCATAATATAAGGGCAGATAAGACCAGTTTTAACATGTTTACTAAACTCGCTATCGGAGGCTATTGACGCCATAAGCAGGCGCCACTTTTTTCAGCCACTAGGTCTAAACGACTTTCGTGCTGATCTAACTCATCGGCCGTTGCCATAACAACCTTTAACTGTTTTCTTTGTGCAGACAATCGGCGAATAGTTTCTGACTGCGCGCCACCTTCCCCACTAGCCTTACCACTTAGATTGAGGTCAGTTTGACCGCCTGTCATCAGTAGATACACATCAGCCAAAATCTCAGCATCTAACAACGCACCATGTTTCTCTCGATGCGAGTTATCTATGCCGTAACGCCTGCACAATGCGTCAAGGTTGTTCTTTTGCCCGGGGTGGATCTTTCTTGCTAGGTCTAAGGTGTCAAGCACAGTGCACATTTTAGCAGACTCTTTGACTACCAAACCTGAGAGCCTATTAAACTCATGATCCATAAAACCGATATCAAATGGTGCGTTATGGATCACCAACTGAGCGCCACGAATAAAATCAATAAATTCATTGGCAATAGAATTAAATATAGGTTTATCTGCCAAATATTCATTGGTAATTCCATGCACCCCTATCGCTTCTTGTTCAACCAAACGCTGAGGATTAATATATACGTGAAATGTGTTTCCCGTGAGGCGACGATTAACCATTTCCACACATCCTATCTCAATGATACGGTGTCCTTGTTTAGGATCTAGTCCTGTGGTTTCTGTGTCTAATACAATTTGGCGCATTTTTTACCCTTTAAAATGTGTGGCATTAACAATCTCAGTTATTATACTGCGCTTATTTATAAATTCTTGGATTTTTATCTAAGTAAACCTACAAAACTAGGCAACTATGAAACAAATAGAAATTTTTACCGACGGCTCTTGCTTAGGTAACCCCGGTCCCGGTGGTTATGGCGCTGTAATGATTTTTGAGCAGCATCGAAAAGAACTCAGCCAAGGCTTTAAACATACCACCAACAACAGAATGGAGTTGTTGGCCACTATCGAGGCACTCGCCACGTTGACCGAAGAATGTTCTGTTAACTTAACCACAGACAGCCAGTATGTTAAAAATGGGATAAACCAATGGATTAACAATTGGCGTAAAAATGGCTGGCGTACATCAAATAAGCAACCAGTGAAAAATGTCGATTTATGGAAACGTTTAGACGCACAAGTTGGCAGACATAAAGTCAGTTGGTTTTGGGTCAAGGGTCACTCCGGTCACCCTGAAAATGAAGCTTGCGATCAACTTGCACATCAAGCCGCTGAAGGTAAAAATATGCCAGAAGATAGCGGCTTTTCTGGCTAATATATTTGCGGTGACTGGGAGATAAGGACGTTACAGTTAGCTATCACTCCAAATCGCATATTCGTTTTCATTTCCATCGTTGAAGTGAAATCTATGTCCACCAGGAAATTCAAAAGTAGGCGTTTTAATTGACCCACCAGCTGACTCTATTGCGGCTTGGCTTTTCACTAAGTCATCACTGTATAACACAACCAATACACTCCCCTTATCAGCAGACACGCTATGCTCAGAGACGTATAAACCGCCATTGATACCTGCTCCAATGATCGCGGCATAATCGTCACCGTAATCCACGAACTCCCAACCAAATACTTGATTAAAAAAGGCTTTACTTGATGCCAAGGCTTTAACTGGAATTTCAATATAGTTGATTTTATGGTGTTGGCTCATAGTATTCTCCACTTATTTAAAGCATTATGTTAACAATATGTAGATGTAATATTTTACTAAAATACACTAAAATTGAGGATAACCAATGCGCGTTATTGAAAATATTTGTTTGTTATTAGGTCGGCTGTTAATGGGTACCTATTTTATTCTGCCGGGCTTGCAGAAAATAACCAACTATCAAACAATGACAGACATGATGCTTACTCACAGTGTGCCAGCGACTGTATTTTTATTACCTGTCACTATCGTTTTGCAAATTATCTTAGGCGTAGCCATTATTATTGGCTTTAAAGGTAAGTTAGCTGCCTTTATTTTAGCGGGTTTGACCTTAATTATAAGTATTTACATGCATGATTTTTGGAGCATGGCAGAAAGTTTAGAGCGCACCCACGAAACTCAAAACTTTTTCAAAAACATGGGCATAATGGCCGGACTACTTATAATTTCTAGCATAGGCACTGGTTGGCTGAGTCTAGACAATCGAAAGCCAAACAAAATCTAAATTATGGCTTATTTTGTAACTTTAATACCTTTTGAAGCTTTTGTAGCTTTTCAACATAGAAACCCTGCAGACATCCCATAACCTTTTTGCAACTCATGCTATGAAGATGCAGCGTTATCTGTCAAACACAACAAACTAGTACCATTAGAAGCATCACTTACATCTGGCAAATTGTAAGGGAAGCTAATCAGAACCAACATATTTAATAAAACTAGAGGGATAACAATAAAAAATGAAACGTGAGAGAAACAGTTTCTTGGACTCCATTGTTAAGTGCATGTAGTGAATAAAAAAGATCAGCGCTTTAATAATCTGATCTTTTATTATATTTTATTTAAGTTTATTAAAATTTAGCGCCAACCCAGACCCAAATTTTATCGGCATCTACCTTAATATTGCCAGCAGAATATGCAGCATATTTAATACCTACGGTGTAATGTTTAGCGTATTTTTTCACATATGATAAGTTGAGTTCACTGCCTAAGTCGTCGACAGTGTCACTGGCATCATCAGCGTCAAATTTATGATAAATCGCTTTCCATGCTCCGCCCAAAACTTTGCCTGCTAAAGTGAAACTAGTATCAACTAAACCTTGAGAAGGCGTGCCCAGAAACTGATCTGACCAACCATTAAATTTATGCAGTGTGGCCAAAGGTGTAGAAAATCCAAAATTACCTGCATCAGACCCTAACACTTCATAACCCACTTTTGCGGTAATGCCATTAAACACAGCTCCGGCTTCAAGGTTTATATAATCAACATCAAAATCTGCCGCCGCTGACTCACTGCTCTGACTAGCGTATTCTGCACGATATAACACTTTGGTATCGCCCGCTTTGGTAATACCAGCAAAACTGACACCAAATGTATCTAAAGCATTGTTAGTATCATTATCAACTTCAAGTAAATAACCATATCCCGTTAAAGTGCCGTAGGCAGTTTTATAAGCGGCATTAATAAGGTGATCTTTCGAATCTGAATCAGCGTCTTGTGCAAATATACGGTTTCGCTGGGTAATATAAGCGTATTGCAAGGTTAGGTCTTTTATAGGCGCATATTTTGCTGACAACGCATCAAAGGTTTGCCTGTCTTGTCGCCAGCCAACGTGACCAACAAATCGATGCCCGTCCATAGTGATCACTTGACGCCCTAACTTTGCACTAAAATTATGGTTTTTATACTGAATATAACCTTGATCCAATTCAGTGTGCTCAGGATCAGCGATGACCGAATACAAACCAAGGTTATAGCCAGTTGGTCCAACTGTATAATCACCTTGACCTAAAACAATGCGAGTATCTTCCATCTCTACCTTAACTGAAAATCCTTTGTAGCTGCCAGTGTCATAAGCCAATAAGGTGCGTAACGTCAATGCACTCGCATCTTGTAGTGTATTATCTTGCTCAACAGCTTCGTACCGCAAGTTTAGATTAACACTTGCCTTGCCTGAGGTCAGGGCGTCAGTCAATCCTTCAGCATGTACCATTTTGCTAGTCGCACTGCCAATAAGTGCGGTTGTTAGTACAATGTTCATAGCATGTTTATTCATTTTTTTATTAGTTGTTTTCATGGTTCTCTCGCTAGTTTAAACACAGGCTTCTGTTATCACGGAACAAATCCTGCGAAAAAAGTATCTAATTATATTGAATACAGGGTTTACAGTTAATGACTATCATTTTGTAACTAGGCCACATGACTTTGTGTCCCCCCAACCTTGTGTTTGTTATGTTTTTTGCGGTGCTCGTCAACAGATTCCACCTTGCGCTGTTTTTCGTATAAAAATTTAAGCACTTCGTGGCGATAGTGGTTGTATTGTGGGTTATCAGCTAATTCGATACGGTTTCTGGGCCGGTCTAATTTAATCGGCAAAATTTCCCCAATAGTGGCCGCAGGGCCATTGGTCATCATTACAATTCTGTCGGAAAGTAATACGGCTTCATCCACATCGTGAGTAATCATAATAACGGTATTACCTAACTGCCCATGAATTTCCATAACAGAGTCCTGAAGATGAGCACGAGTTAAGGCATCCAGTGCTCCAAATGGCTCATCCATCAACAATACTTTTGGCTCCATTGATAATGCGCGTGCTATACCAACACGTTGTTTCATGCCTCCGGAAATTTCAGCCGGTAACTTATCAGCAGCGTGACTCATATGTACCAGTTCTAGGTTGTGCTCAACCCACTCTTTTATTTCCTTCTTTGAGCGACCATTTGGGGTTTGCTTCACTGCCAATTCAACATTTTTATAAGCGCTTAACCAAGGCAGCAACGAGTGATTTTGAAACACCACTGCTCGCTCTGGTCCTGGCTCGTTGACTTCGTGGTTATCCAAAATAACCCCGCCTTTGGTAGCTTGATATAAACCTGCGACAATATTTAAAACCGTCGATTTCCCACAACCAGAGTGACCAATCAATGAAATGAATTCACCTTTATTGATCCGTAAGTTAACGTCATGTAAAGCGTTAAATGGGCCCTTAGAAGTAGGGAAATCCATGCCTACTTGTGTTAGTTCTAAATGATGTTTGTTATTCATGACCCTATCCTCAAATATCTTTTGGTTACTTACGGTTTAAGTAAATGGCTTAACGCAACATCGCGTTTTTGTCCCAACTAAACTTTCTCTGTAGCGCTAACATTAATCTGTCTAATGCAAAGCCAATCACGCCAATAGTTAATACAGCTACCATAATGCGAGCTAATGACTCCGAGCTGCCATTTTGAAACTCGTCCCAAACAAACTTACCTAACCCCGGGTTCTGGGCGAGCATTTCTGCAGCAATCAATACCATCCAGCCAATGCCAAGAGATAAACGTAAGCCTGTAAATATAGCGGGGATAGAAGAAGGCAATACAATCTTTGTCACATGTGACAAACGATTAAGACGTAATACTTTGCTCACATTGATCAAGTCTTTGTCGATACTCGATACACCCACAGCGGTGTTGATTAAAGTTGGCCACAAACAGCACAGTGCAACTGTCACGGCTGAGGTAATAAATGATTTAGAAAACATCGGATCGCTGCTGACATACACAGCACTGACGACCATAGTGACCAAAGGTAACCATGCTAGAGGTGATACTGGTTTAAATAGTTGGATTAAAGGATTGATAGCCGTATAAGCATTTTTACTTAGTCCACACAAAATTCCGATAGGAATAGCTAATATTGAGGCCACAATGAATCCGACCATTACAGTGTATAAGCTAGTCCAAATTTGCTCAAAGAAAGTCGGCGCACCTGTAAAATCTCTAATCTTAGACTCATAGCTTGGGTCTTTAGCTAAACGGGCGGCGTTACGTTGCTCTTGGCGAACATAAAATTTGTCAGCTTTGAGCATCTGGGTATTATGTTCATTAATTAAAACAAGAGTCTGCTGCCATACTGCCGCAGGTCCAGGGAACTTGCCCAATGACGTATCAATATTCTTTGCCATTAAGCTCCACAACCCAAGGAATATCACAATGCCAATAACCGGCAATGCTGTAGCAGTTAAAAATTGATTAAGAGTTGGCCAGTTAATTTGTTTAACGTGATTAAAAATCATAGGCACAGCTTGTTGTTTACTCATCTGGAATACTCCACGCTAGATGGGGCATCACCCCATCAGCTCACATCACTAGTTAAATTTTGCTGTCATTTTTAAGACCAATATCAAATTTTTCTAAATAAGCATTGGGTGCACTACCGTCATACACGATATTATCTATAAAATGTGTTTGAGCAGGTTTGAAGCCGGTTTCTGTTGCAAATTTAGGAAAATCAACCGCCTTGGCCTTACCCTCTGCAATCAAAGCTTTAGCTGCCTGAGCATATATATCAGGACGGTAGACTTGTTTGGCGATGTCTTTGTACCAAGAGTCAGCTTTAGGCTCAGAAATTTGCCCCCAGCGGCGCATTTGTGTCAAATACCAGATTGCATCGCTGTAAAAAGGATATGTTGCGTTATAACGAAAGAACACATTGAAGTCAGGTACATCACGTTTATCACCTTTTTCATATTCAAATGTACCCGTCATACTATTAGCGATAACTTCATAGTCAGCACCTACATATTGACTTTTAGAGAGCATTTTCACCGCTTCTGGCCGGTTAGCATTATTATTTTCATCTAACCACATGGCCGCTCTGATCATCGCTTTAACTACTCGTATGTGTGTATTAGGATAATTTTCAGCCCAACCTTTGCTTACACCAAAGACCTTTTCAGGGTTGTTTTTCCAAATTTCATAGTCGGTCACCACAGGTACACCAATACCTTTAAATACCGCTTGTTGATTCCAAGGCTCACCCACGCAATAACCATGAATAGTGCCCGCTTCCATTGTGGAGGGCATTTGTGGTGGAGGCGTGACAGATAACAAAGCATCAGCATCAATTTGGCCACTGGTATCACCTTTATGTGGTGCATAAAATCCAGGATGAATACCACCAGCGGCTAACCAATATCGTAATTCATAGTTGTGGGTAGACACAGGAAATACCATGCCCATTTTGAAAGGCTTACCTTTACTTTTGAAATCATCAACTACCGGCTTAAGCGAATCGGCTGAGATGGGATGAACGGGTCTTCCGCCTTCGTGGGGAACATGCTTTTTCATCTCTTTCCAAATGTCATTGGAAACGGTGATCGCATTACCGTTTAAGTCCATGCTAAACGCTGTAATAATATCTGCTTTAGTGCCGTAACCAATGGTAGCCCCCAATGGTTGACCCGCCAACATGTGCGCGCCATCGAGCTGTCCATCAATAACTCGGTCTAATAATACTTTCCAGTTAGCCTGTGCTTCAAGCGTTACATAAAGGCCTTCTTCTTCGAAATAGCCTTTTTCATAGGCCACCGCAAGAGGCGCCATATCGGTTAATTTAATAAAACCAAATTTTAACTCTTCTTTTTCTGGCCATCCCAACTCTTGTGCTGACACCCCGGTTGCGAAAACTGAACTGCTTAAAAATGTTGTTATCACACCTACTCGAAGTGATCTAACAACTAATTTTAACGAACTTAGTAACTTTATATTAGCCATTTCCTACTCCAATTTTAGCCAAAAAAAAACCCGCAAAAACTCCAGGACACGGAAATTTTTGCGGGCTGCACTGCCTATTTGTAACGACGCATCATCGCATGGTTACAATTATTTGTTTAACGCTTGAGGGCGCTTTACGCCTTCTAATTATTAACGACCGTTGTTATTGTTATATGAGTCGCTTATTCAACAGTTATTGTTGCAGCAACAATGCCAACTTTTATTAATGTTACTTTTCATATACTTATAAAATAACGGTGGTGTTTTTAGAATGCTGACTTAACCAAAAAAGTGCATGACGCACCACGCAGGTGCTCTCATACTCTTTCCAATCAACCTGAACGACGGTAGAACTGTACGGCTTGATCTTCTAACACTAGACGCATTTGCTGATAGATATCTGGCCTAAACACCTCTTTGACTAAATTACTAGGTACATCAATATTTTTAAGCTGTCCTGCATTAGCCATCTGACTAATTAGCCATTCACCTCGGATATACTCAGGCACATTGATAGAGCCATTACTGGATTTAGAAAACTGATTATATGAGGGAATGGCTCTAGGCGGCATACTAATATGGGTTAAACAGCTACCAATTAGTGATGGTGCAATTACATCAACCGATGCATCTAAGTACTGATCTGAACTCAGCAAACGCGCGGCCTCAAATCGATTTGGAATGCTTTCTAACCAAATACAGGCTTGTTTTAGAGCGGCAGTTAAAGCTATCACGGTATTAGGTTTAGTTTTTTGAAAACTGGCTAGTAACCCAAGTACTTTTTCAGGGCTATCTTGCCATATATCAAATGATGTTAAAGCAGTTAAGCCAATTCCTGCTCGAACAGCTTTGGCATTCCAAGGCCCCCCCACACAACAACCATCAATTTCGCCACTTTGTAAAAAGGCCACCATATTTACGGGAGGTACAACCATAATATCCAAGTCGTATTCTGAAATATTAGCTGATCCTAACCAATCTCTAAGCTGATAATGATGACAGCTATAAGGAAACACAGTAGCAAACCTCAGCTTGGGTCGGTTTTGCTTTGCACGAACACTGATCACTTTCTGCAATAGATATGCAGCAAGGGGTAACGTCACATGAGCGAGGTTATTTTCTTGCAAAATCTCTTGATGTAACTTTTCAGACAACGTTATGGCGTTACCATTTAGGCTAAGCACCAAAGGAGTAATTACTTTTACCTTGGCACAACCTAAGCCTAATGAACTTGCTAAAGGCATAGGCGCTAACATTTGTGTAGCGTCTAACAACCCAGCGTGTAATTTGTCCCTAAGTGTTGCCCACGAATTCTGTTTCTGTAATTTTACATTCAGCCCCCACTGGCTAAAGAAACCCATTTCTTTCGCCACAATTAAAGGCGCCGAGTCAGTCAGTGGTATAAACCCTAAGGTTAATTCTGTTTGTTCAGGTTCAATCATACTTTTGCTCTACAGTTAACGGCACCATGTCCGTCAACTTTATAAATCCTAAGGTTAAATTTGTTTCTTCAGGTTCTATCATACTTTTGCCCTTCAGTGAACGGCACCATGTCCGTCAACTTTATAAACTTTAAGGTTAAATCTGTTTGTTTAGGTTCTATTATACCTTTACCTAAGTACCTTATTAATAACTTATTAGTAACTTAAATAGTATTAAGAAAAGAGATAAGAGTTTTCGCCACATCATCTAATTTTTGCCCTGTATCCATAGCTGTCTTTCGCATTGCTTTAAAAGCGTCGTCTTCCGATAAGTGCTTTTTTTTCATTAACAATCGTTTAGCTTGATCTATCAAATTACGCGAGGCTAATTGTTGTTTGGTATCACTTAATTCTACTTTTAATTTTTGAAATTCACGAAACCGAGCCACTGCAGCATCCAAAATTGGTTTTACCCGGTCAGCTTGTAAATCACCCACAACGTATGCGCTGACCCCAGATTCAATATATTGATTAATGGTGTCGGTATCTTTTTCACCAGAAAACATCACGACGGGTTTAGGGTTATAGTGATAAATGGTGCTTAAACTATCTAAAATATCGCGGTTAGGGGACTCTATATCAATGACAATAATATCAGGCTGAATTTCATCAACCTGTTTTAGTATCGACAGACCTGAACTGGCTAAGTGACTAATTTTGTAACGAGAGTTATTTAAAGCCGAGGTTAAAGACTCGGCTCTTTGGTGGTTTTCATCAATTAACAAAATACATAATTCTGGTTTTACGTTTTTTTGTTCTTTAGATAAGTTGGTATGTTGCAAGTTATCTTTCCTAGCTAAAACAATACTCTTTTATACAGTTTGTTTAGCAATGCATGAGCCAGATTAAATACTGTTATATATCAGATAGTTAAAATTAAAAATGTAAATAAAATGTGTTTAATAAAGCTAAAAGTGTGCAACCGCACTGTGTTGGTGCTTATTTTAGATAAATGGATAGAGTTTTAAAACTTAAGCTAATATTACGGTATTTATTCTAACCCAAAAATACGCACTTTGAGTCAATCTAAAAGGTTGAATAGCCTTTACGTCTTGTTAACTTGGTTCTTGGGCTTTATGTTTTACCTAATTAGTATTTTACCTAAAACTCGATAATCACTTTAATTTCAGCAGTTTAATCATTTCAACTAATCTAATGATCTTAATATTCGATAATTGTCGATAATCAAAATAAGGACAAACAATCAGCTTATGATGTTCATCTATAGCAAATTCGTTATCTAACCAAAGAAGTGACTGAGGAAGGTGTAGTGATTTGGCGTATTTTTTACCCATAACAACATGCATCATATGTGTATATACAACATCTGTAAGTATCGGCTTTGAAAACAGCAAACTTGTGTTGGACAAATTTTGCAATAGCGCATTATCCCGATAGTTTTGCCAACTTTTTGCGCCTTGCAAAGACACAATGTTTTTGTCATTTAGGGCAAATACCAGTTTGGCATAGACATTAAACACTTTACGCCAACCGTTACCACACGCTTGACCAATCCCATGGATTTCTCCTGAAGATAATGAACTAACAATGTCTAGATTTGAATATTCAGAAAAATTAGGACGATTGGCGATATACACATTAAACTGGGCGCATAAATCACCCAGTCCAGATACATTCTCGCTTTCAGACATTAACTAGGGTCGTTTGCAGCTAATTTTTTTAAGTCCTCTTCAATACAGTTGATCATTTCTTCAGCCTCAAGCATGATCCCTTCTTCGTCATCACCTAATGGGAAAACTAGTACCAACGTTTTATTATTTTTCATTCCAGGCAACCACGTATCAATCCATTCAACAAAATCAATTTGTTTAGGTTGGCAATCAGGAAATTCGTTTTTTACCCAAGCCTCAGCAAATTCTTTATGCGGCCAAATCGGTATACAGGCGTCATCATCAGCCTTAAGCATCACCCAACCACTTTCACCATACAATCCCCATAGAGTTTGTTTTTCAATCATTTGTGTCAATGCATATTCAAAACGTAGCTCAGGCAACATTTTGCTAAGATAAAGAAAGTCTTTGGTTGAAATTTCATTCATACGAATATCCTAATTTTGATTTTCGGCTATTTCTAACCATATTTAAATAAACAGGGAAGCCAATATTTCCGCCGAATTGAGGGACTAGGATACCTCATTTATATACCAAGCTCCAAAGAGTAAAACCTAGATTTACCTGAGGAAGCCAGCATCATTAGTGAGTATTAACAATACTTCAGCTTGCCCAATAATACTCATACATCAAACGATGACTTTATATGGGTTACTTTAGCGATCATTCTAGAATTAGCCTGCACATTACTTAGATATTAATTTTAAGCACTAAGTTATTTGTTATCGGCTTACATTAGGGAGTTTTACAAACTAAGTGGATCTGAAACTCAGTGCTTATATGCCAATTAAAAAAATGTGTACTAACCGTTTATTCAGTTTTTATTAGCTTGAATGTTGGATGAAATTTATGATTAAAGTTAGTCGCTAATTTTTACTCAAGGTCGCTATTCTCATTTTAGAATAAAAAGTGATAACGCGACAAACTGGTGCCATTGATTAAGTCATGTAAAGATAGTGCTAATAAAAATAAGGCAGAATGATTATTGTGACATCAATAAATAACGTGATTAGGCAATTTACCACAATTAGTAGTTTTGTGGCATTAACGGCGTGTCACTCAATCGCGCCCCTTGACCCGTTCATTGGTGACACAGGCCAACCTTTTTCTGATATAGCAAACACTACAGATGTGCTCAGCTACGGCTTAGAATTAGAAATATTCCCACAAAATAAAACCTTGCTGGAGTAGGACTTAGCCAGTTTTTAATCATTCAAGACACTTTACAAGTCGAGTTAAAACTGGATAGTCGTTTCGAAATTACCAATATATCGGTCGATAATGAAATTGCTAGTTATCAACGTGTTGGTGATGTTATTACCATTAATCTTGGTATGTCCAAAATTACCGGTGATTTAGTCAATATAGCCTTGCATTACTCGGGTAAACCACATATCGCATTACGCGCACCTTGGTCTGGAGGGTTCGTTTGGAGCGAAACAGATAATGGAGTGCCTTGGATAGCCACCGCTGTTCAAGGTGAGGGATGCGACTT
Source organism: Flavobacteriales bacterium (assembly GCA_051276225.1). Classification (GTDB taxonomy): domain Bacteria; phylum Pseudomonadota; class Gammaproteobacteria; order Enterobacterales; family Alteromonadaceae; genus Paraglaciecola. Next base: position 448 of record JBNMPD010000047.1, on the reverse strand, counting down.
ATTTTGGCCATGTAAAGATCACTTTGCTTATAAAGCTGACAGTATGCTTATTTCCTTAACCGTGCCTAAAACTGTGAGCGCCGTGACTAATGGTGTATTGCAATCGATAGAAATCATTGTAGAACATAAACATCGGTTTAATTGGAAATTATCCGTGCCTGCAAGCGACTATAACATTGCACTCAACATAGGCCCATTTCCGCGTATTCAGCAGTCCTATAACAGCATAAACAGTGAGTCTGTGCCTATAGAATTTTGGCCACTAAACAAAAATACGGATAAAGCTAAAATCATGACAAAAGATGACTTATTACAACAGATTCGTTTTTTGAAACATTACTAGGTCCCTACCCTTGGGGTGACCAAAAGTTAGGTTTTGTTGAGACGCCTCATCTGGGTATGGAACATCAAACTATTAACGCTTATGGAAAAAATATGTAAGAGACAC
>JBNMPD010000046.1:0-17966 GCA_051276225.1 Flavobacteriales bacterium | reverse complement strand
GGTGATTATCACTATTGGCTTAACATTAATTAAAGTGACTATCATTGATTTAGCGGATGCTTTAAAAGAGGATGATTTTGGTTAAATGAATGACAGCTTTAGTCAGTCACCATGTTGGATCTTATGTTGCCTGATTCTTAGAACTGCTGAGGGTTATTTCCTACTGTTGTTGCTTTTATGATTCTGATATCAAAGGCTTTGTTCGGTGGGGCTTCACTTGTTATGTTGGTCACCATGGCGGTGTCAGGTTTGAAAATACTCACAACTGATATAATCGACCGCCAAACACGTCTTGTTATAACTACCTAAATAAGTTTAGGTGTCATAATGGTGCCAGAGGCACTGGCACAGTTACCACTTTTAACCAGTAATATTCTAACTTCCTCGGTTACCGTTGCAGGGTTTTGTGCAATAATTGTGAGCTGGCTTATGCCCGATGATAATTCAGAAGCGTCTAATACTTTAATCTAGTAGTAAGAGAATTTACACATGCAAAATCAGACATTATGGCTTAAATCACCCGCTGCGATATTTACAGGTAATGCCTTAAACGCTGGGAACGGCGTAGTGATCAAGGGCAACATAATTGTTGAATTGGTACCATCGGGCATGCAGCCAAAAACATCTATCGATAGTTACCTTGATTGTAGCAACAAAGTGATTACACCTGGCCTGATTAATACTCATCATCATTTCTATCAAACATTAACCCGAGCCGTCCCGGGTGCATTAAATAAACCTTTGTTTCCTTGGCTTAAGTATCTTTATCAAATATGGAAAAACCTTGATGAAGAGATGATTTACACAGCTACCCAATTAGCGGGTTTAGAGTTGATGATGTCAGGGGCTAGTTGTATTGCCGATCACCACTATGTTTTCCCAAAAGGGCTTGAACAAGCTATTGATATTCAAGTTGAGGCTATTAATTCTCTTGGTTGCCGCGCCACACTGACCAGAGGATCCATGAGTTTAGGAGAAAGTGATGGGGGTTTGCCTCCAGACAGTGTTATCCAGTCTGAAGATACTATTTTACAGGACAGTCAAAGACTCATATCAAAATACCATGACGCTAGTAAAGATGGATTTATACAAATAGCGTTGGCACCCTGTTCTCCTTTTTCCGTATCCACCTCATTAATGCAAGATACGGCACAGTTGGCTAAACAAAATAACGTGATGTTACACACCCATTTGGCTGAAACTGAAGATGAAAATAATTTTTGTATGCGTCAATATGGAATGCGCCCTTTAGATTATTTAGAACATTGCAATTGGTTAGGTGACAAAACCTGGCTCGCACATGGGATTCACTTTAACCAAGATGAAATAAAACGCTTAGGCGAAGCTAAAGTTGGCATTGCTCACTGTCCCAGTTCTAATATGTTGCTAGCGTCTGGTATTTGTCCAACAGTCGAACTTGAAGCCGCTGGTTGTAACATAGGTTTAGCGGTAGATGGTTCAGCGTCGAATGATTGCTCGAACATGATCCAAGAAGTGCGACAGTCTTTGTTACAGCAGCGTCTTCGTTATGGTGCAGAGGTGATAACAGCCGAACGAGTCCTAGGTTATGCAACATCGGGATCAGCTGCCTTGCTACAAAGACCCAGCATAGGAAAATTCGACATTGGTATGCAAGCAGACTTAGCTCTTTTTAGTTTAGACGAGTTACGTTTTTCAGGAGTGGGCAGTCCACTTGATGGGCTGATAACTTGCGGGGCTTATCAAGTTGATAAACTGATGGTTGCAGGAAAATGGCTGATTGAAAATGCTGAGCACAGCACAGTGTTAAGCAGACAACTCATGGAAAAACATCAACTTCTAGCCAAAAAAATTCAAAACAAAAGCATTGTTTAATCACTACTTTTTTAAATTAGCACTGTAAAGGTGCAATATAATTCTAATTGTTTTAAATTAGTGCATTATATATTTTAGAAAAAAATAACATGCGTAATAAATCAACCACTGATTTTATTAAGATTTATCAAAAGGCTAGTATTTTCAATAGATTAATAAATATTATTGCTACTAGACCACTTGGACAAGGTTTTGGCATCGTTCGTGCAAAAAAAATTCTGTTGTTAAAATATGATTTAAATCATTAAAGTTTATAAATTATATTATTTATATAATTAAAAAATAGTGTGTTGAATGGTTCATAGAGACCAATACAACATCAAACAAAGTTACCACCCTGGAAACACAAAAATGACAAACAAAACGTTTATATCAAATCCGTTAGCCAAAGCTGTTGCTATTGGACTAGCCTCTTTAATACCACTACAAGCAATGGCACAAGAAACTGAAGAAGAAAGTGTCGAGCGTATAGAGGTAACTGGCTCTTTAGGTAGCCTGCCCGGACAAGATGTTGAAGCTGTATTCGGCTTTGGAAAATCAATACTAGAAACGCCTCGTTCGGCCTCAACTATAAGTGATGAGCAGTTAGAACGTTTTGCAGTCACCGACATAGATGAACTAATGGCGTTTGCACCTGGTACGTTTACTCAGTCATTTTTTGGAGTAGCAGGATCCCTTGATATCCGTGGTACACCAGGTGAAAACTACTTTCGTGGTATGAAACGCTTGGATAATCCGGGTAATTATCCAACACCTATTGGCGCATCAAGTCGTATCGACATCGTTCGTGGCCCCGCCTCTCCTATATATGGTCCGTCTAAGATTGGGGGTTACTTAAACTTTAACCCTAAATCGGCTCGCGCAAGTGGTGGGCAGTATTTAGAAGAAAACACCGGAGCCTTCTCATACTCTCTAGGCAGCTGGGATAAAAGTGTTATGACTGCCGAAGTTGGTGGTCCTGGCACGGTTGGCGGCAAAAATATGGGTTTTTACCTTTACGGTGAAGTAGAAAACTCAGGCAGCTTTTATGATAACACCGACACTGATCAAACTATTTTACAAGCTTCGATTAATGTTGATATTACAGACAATCTGCGTATTGAATTTGGTGGTATGTATCATGATTTTGCAGGAAATCAAGTCGCTGGTTGGAACCGTTTAAGCCAAGACCTTATTGATACCGGCACATATGTGACAGGTACAGCCAAACCACTCGACATTAGTGGTGATGGTTCAATTTCACACCAAGAATACAATTTAGTGAGGGGTGACATTAATCCTTTTATCTTTAACAATGTAGGTTTTGGTTTATTTCCAGATAGAATGACAAATGCTGATTTTTCTCCCATTTTGGCTTTGGATAATCCAGGTACAACAACTCTTGGAAGAAACCAGGTCTTGGCTGCTTCTGACGATGTGTTATTAAACACAGTTGAAACGCTTTACTTTGATATTTTTTATTACACCGACAATGGGTGGGAAATCAAGAACCAAATGTTTTATGAAGCCTACGAAAACTTAAATGAAAATGCGTATGGTTTTGCCCAATTTCATGACAGCTCGGTGTTTGAAAACAAAGTCGTGTTCTCAACAGAGTATGAAACAGATACATTGCTAGCACAGTTTCAAATATCACCTTCAATTCGCCATACAGAGTTTTTACATGGTGATGATTTCACAAATGAGTACTTTAATCGTAGAGACTTAACGGGGCCTTCAACAGCCTTAGACAGACGTTTGTTAGCCACACGTATTGGTAGAGACTTTGACAACTATGACGTTGGCAATTATACCGATTTAGGTTTTGCTATTATGACCGACTTTACCTGGGAAATGGGTCTTAATATAGTATTAGGTGTGCGTTATGACACGATTGATATTAAGAGCACAAGCCGCGGTGATTTGTTGTTAACTGCTGCGGATATCGAAACAGTTGAAGAAACGGTTGATGGTGTGTCTTGGAATACCAGTATTTCATTCAAAACAGACATAGGTTTAATTCCCTATATCACTGCCGCAGAACAAGCAACGTTGGTGGCCGGTCAAGGTGCTGAAATTGGTGTTGGCCAAGTGGGAAATGGCGCCTTTGATACCTCTGATTTATTTGAATATGGTATTAAAGGTTCATTTTTAGATGACTCTTTATATTTTGCATTATCAGTATATGAACAAGAACGAACCGATTTTAGTGCACAGGCTATTGTTACCAACTCAACCACTGAAAATGAAGGCACTGAATTTGAACTGCGTTGGGTAGTTAACGACAACTTAGTCGTGGGTGCAGGTTACACAAACTCAAAAGTTTATAACCTAACGGCCTTAGAGTTGGGCGAACAATTTGGTTTTTTTGGTATTGAACATTTAACCAATGTGACTGACGCATCATTGTTGTACGGGGGTTCTGTTATAGGGAACAACCTAGTGGACAGTACTGATAAAGAAAGTGCCAGAAAACAAGGTATCCCTGAGAATATCTACACATTAAATGCAACCTACGACTTCCAAAATGGTTATGCTATCAATACGAGTATTATTAGAGCAGATTCGACTTTTTCTGATTTTTCTCAAACAGTAACTTTACCGGCTTATACCCTAGTTAATGCAGGCGTTTTTTATAATGCAGAAACGTGGACAGCCAGTTTAAGTATTAAAAACTTGACTGATGAAGACTACTTTAGAGCAAACTTCCCAGACTTGTTTGGTGCTCAGATAGTTTTACCTGAACTACCGCGTCATTACCAAGCGAAGTTCAGCTATAAGTTTTAATCGACCCCAGACTTAGGTTATATAAAACAAACAATATCAGGGTAAATATGTTTATGCGTATTTACCCTTTTTTTATTGGGAGATAAAAGGTATGCACAAATCATTTGTTGAACGACTCACTATTTTTAATATCGGAGTTCTAACCCTATTTTTAATAACCAGTTGCCAAGATAACAGTGAAGTAACAAAAAATAATGTTAACCCACCTATAGAAATTAAAGTGGTCGTTGTCACTATGTTTGAAATTGGTGCTGATGAAGATGACAAACCAGGCGAGTTCCAGCTTTGGAAAGCGGGCCAAAAGCTCGATACCTGTTTACCCTTTGCCGTTTCACACCATGATATTTGTATCAATACCGAAACAGGCGTTTTAGGTATCGTCACGGGTATGGGTACCGCTAAAGCAGCCACGGCTGTTATGGCCTTAGGCTTGGATCCTAGATTTGATTTAACGCACGCATATTGGTTAGTTGCCGGCATAGCAGGTTTTGATCCTGCTGATGCATCAATAGGTTCTGCCGCTTGGGCAACGTGGCTGCTCGATGGCGATTTAGCCCATCAAATAGATGCCAGAGAAATACCTGAAACTTGGTCAACAGGCTACTTTCCACTGTTTACCACCGATCCATTACTAGAAGGCCAGACTATAGACCCCAGTAAACTTAATAGGCACGGCCAGTCATCGAATGGCGAGGTGTATCAACTCAATCCACAGTTGGCTGACTGGGCATACACACTGACCAAAGATGTTGAATTAAACGACTACCCTGTGATGCAAACACTGAGAGATAAATATACTGGTTTTCCTAATGCACAAAAATTACCTTTTGTATTAAAAGGCGAACAGTTGGCCGCGTCTACTTTTTGGCATGGAGATAAGTTAAATCAGTGGGCTAATAACTGGACTCATTATTGGACTGCTGGGCAAGGAAATTTTGTCAGTTCAGGCATGGAAGATACCGGCAGTTACCAATCAATGATTTACTTAGACAACGCTAATAAAGTGGATAAATCTCGTTTTATGGTTGTTCGTACCGGCAGTAATTATTCTATGCCACCACCAGGGTTAACAGCGATTGAAAATTTAAGGCTTGAAAGTGGTGAGAATGGGTATGCTGGTATGCGTTCCGCACTCGAAACTGCCTATCTGGTAGGCAGTAAAGTCGTTGATACTATTGTGGCTAACTGGCCGAATTACAAAACGACTATGCCATATGACGTCCAAGGCGGTACAACCGATGTAGGCCAGAGACAACTTACTCAAGGTAACGAAAATTCAGCTTCAATAAGTGAACTATCGAGTGTCTTTAATAGTGATAATAAGTTGACTGCAAAACAATTAGCCAAAGCTCTCAATCTTGAACCTCATATTGAAGGCGGTTATTTTCGCCAAACATTTAAAGCCGATCATAGACCAAGTATTGCCACTGAAAAGGGTGATAGAGTGACCATGACCAGTATTTATTATCTATTAAGTGCTGACTCGCCGGTTGGTCATTTTCATATGAATCAATCAGACATCATGCATTATTTTCATACAGGCGATCCTATTACTTATTATATGCTTAAGCCAGACGGTAGTTTACAGATAACCATATTAGGACCTGATCCAACTAAAGGGCATCAGATGCAAATGATGGTGAAAGGCGGTACATGGAAGGCGTCAAAAATTCCCACTGATGCTAAATTCGGATACGGTCTGATTGGTGAAGCAGTGGCACCGGGGTTTGATTACGCAGATATGCAACTAGGTAAAACAGCGATGTTATTAAAGCAGTTTCCACAGCATAAAGATTTTATTCGAGAGCTGAGTCGTGAATAGATGGTGAACTTTGCCAATGATTAATACTCGTATATGAGTCATTTAGGCCGCATCAAGTGGCCTAGATAGTCTGCCCAAACCGGCAGCCCTAACGGTAAGTGAGGATCATGAAAAACGAATATATTCCGATTATTGCTATTTTGGCTTTTTCTATTGGTAATGTGAACGCACAACAGCAAAAAACGCTTAACTTTATGAACGAACAGCAGTCTGAACAATTATTTAATCAGACCATTGCACTAAGTAAGCCCAAATTAGTGAAAGCTCAAGCAGAATTGTTGCGCAAACATTATACAGCACTAGTGCAAAGCGGATTTACCAAAGACGAAGCACTGCAGCTTGTTATTGCTATGGCATCGCAACATAAAGATTAGATTAGATTAACTTGACTTAGGGCAGGTAACCAAACACGCAGCGAATGGCTAAATTCTGCAGCAACAGCCATCAATCAACCCTAAAACGGGCGACTAGTATGTGGCTATTTTATCTAACCACTTAATTTTATGCTCTGTGGTCATAAAACTGGCGTTAAAACTATTTTCTATTAATTTTTGTAAATGATGTTTTTCTACTGGTAAATGATCAATGACGGCAAAAAAATTATCGTTTAAATACCCTCCAAAATAACTAGGATCATCAGCGTTAATTGTTGCCATTAGTCCCAAGTCGAGCAATTGCAATACGTTATGCTGTTGCATATGCTTAAATACTTTTAGTTTAGTATTCGACAACGGACAAACGGTTAAAGGATGTTGTGATTGGATTAAAAACGCAATTAGCTCGGGATCTTCAATGCTACGCACACCGTGATCGATACGCTGCACATCCAAGGCATTAAGCGCACTCCATATATAATCTGCCGGGCCTTCTTCGCCAGCATGGGCCACTCTTTTCAAACCCAACTCTTTAGCCATTTTGAATACTTCAGTAAACTTTTCAGGTGGATTACCTAATTCACCACTGTCTAATCCCACTGCGACAATATCGTCTAAATATGTTGTTGCAGCATTTAACGTTTCAATAGCGCTTTGTTCTGTTAAATGTCTCAAGAAACACATAATTAATAAACAGGATTGCCCCCACTCTTGCTCTGCTTGTTGCATCGCCCGTTTAAAACCTGGCATAAACACATCAAATCCAACACCTCGTTCAGTATGGGTCTGCGGGTCGAACATGATTTCCACGTGTACAACATTATCATCTTTACATTTGAGTAAATAAGCCCACATCAACTGGTAAAAATCATCTTCATCTTTTAGTACCGACGCCCCAAAATAATAAAGGTCTAAGAAACTTTGCAAGTTTTCAAAATCATAAGCATTTTTTACTTCTTCGATGTTTGCGTATGGCAATTCAAGATGATGTTTTTCTGCTAACGCCATCATTAGGTCAGGTTCTAACGAACCTTCGATATGCAGGTGTAATTCTACTTTTGGCGATGATGCTACCCAAAGCTTTAACTCAGTTTTGGTCATTTTTCCCCCTGCTTAAACCGTCATATATTTCTTGGTATAAAATTATTAATTGCACCAAATAAACAATTAAGTTGATTATTGGTGCAACAGCAATAGCATTAACTCGATTTAGGTTGTGTATTTTGTCAAATCAAACAACTAGAAGACAAATATATTATCGTTTTATAACGTTAGATGACATCATTGGCATGGTACCAGTATAAATTAGACCAATGCCAGACTAAACGGTCAGTTTTTTGCAACCAACATCTGCAAGATACTAATAAACTTACAAATATGTACACTTATACACACTAATAAATACTAATAAATTCATTCACATAAATGATGCCACATCAAAACCAGAGCGATAAATATGTCTAACTTTCTTGAACACTTCTTTAAACTCAAAGAAAAAGGTACCAATCTTAAAACTGAATTTATTGCAGGTTTAACTACCTTTGCAGCTATGTCTTATGTATTAGTAGTCAACCCCAGTATTTTGGGTGCAGGTGGCATGCCAATCGAAGGACTAATTACTGTTACAGCTATAGCTGCATGCCTAGGCACATTATTAATGGCCTTTATGACTAATTACCCTATCGCTATGGCTCCGGGTATGGGTCTGAATGCTTTTTTCGCTTTTACTATTTGTTTAACCAGAGAAATACCATGGGATGCTGCCTTAGGCATCGTGTTTTGGAATGGGATTTTATTTTTACTGTTGTCTGTCACAGGCGTTAGAACCAAAATAGCCGAGGCTATCCCTGCAGCACTTAAAATTGGTGTGCAGTGCGGCATTGGATTATTTATTGCCTTCATTGGTTTGAAAAATGCAGGCCTCGTAGTTGATAACCCTGCCACTTTTGTTTCTATTGGTGACCTATCTGAACCTGCCACTTTATTAGCGTTGGCAGGCATAATCTTAACCATTGTATTAGTCATTAGAAAAGTCACCGGGGCTATCCTCATTTCTGTAGTTGTTTTAAGTCTAATAGGTGCATTTATACCAGTTGGGGATGGATACTTAACACAACATACTAGCAAATTTATTGGACTTCCCGATGACATAAGTAGCACATTTTTTGCTATGGACATTATGTATCCTATCGAATACTTTGCTGAAACATGGGATCTTATTTTTGCGCTATTGTTTGTCAATATGTTCGATACCATCGGCACCTTGATAGGTGTATCTCGTCGCGCTAACTTGCTAGATGAGCAAGGTAAATTACCTAAAATGGGTAAGGCAATGACAGCTGATGCTGTCGCCAGTGTTATGGGTGCAGCTATCGGTACTTCTCCTGTGACGTCTTACGTCGAATCAGCAGCAGGGGTCTCAGCAGGAGGCAGAACAGGGCTCACGTCTGTGTTTGTTGCCCTATGTTTTATGTTGGCTTTGTTTCTCACCCCCCTTATGAAAGTCATCCCATTAATGGCAACGACGCCTGCACTGATCATGGTGGGTATATTGATGATGGACTCCTTCAGACAACTCGATTTTGACGATTTAACATCTTTAGCTACTGCAACCGTTGCTCTACTCGCTATGCCACTGACGTTTAGTATCAGTGAAGGCATAGCGCTAGGCTTTATTACTTACGTGGGCATAATGTTAGGTACAGGCAGATATAAACAAGTCACCTTAATCACCTATATCATGGCAGCAGTGTTTGTATTGAGGTATGCGTTAGATTTGAAGTGAGTGAAGGGAGGTAAACTTTGCAGCCTGTCGCCACGAGCCGAGCATCGCACGAACCAAGCTTGGTAATATTTAAAAAAATCTATTTAACAGGTAATAGAAAACCGACTTATTGTTTACTCAATTAAGTTGGTTTTCGCTAATAATATTTATCATAGCTCAAAACTGATACCAAAGAATTAGCAAAAACATATGGTAAAAGAACCTCCTTACTCACAAATTAATTATTAGTGATGAGGTGCTGATTACATATAAAAACACAGAAACAAGTGAATGATGACTAGTGAGTAGTGAATAGATAAAGCCAAATATTTTTATTCTGTTATAAAGCTGAGACTGGCTAACAACAACGAACTATGAGTACTATCCGTAATTCTGGTTTATTTCACTAAACTAATTTTTGCTAATAACTTGTTACTTTTAGTCAAAGTCAAAACGGCAATTTTGAGCATAATGCGATTATAAATAACTCCATAATATCAAGATACGCCACGTTGATTTATTCCAAAATCATGAAAATCCCAGCCACAATATTTTTAACCGCATTCTATTTAAAATGTACTCAGGTCTAAACGTCACGCACCTATTCTTATTTATTTCTTCAACTTAACTCTGGTTATTGTAGTAAGGTAACAAAACTTTATTGATAAAGTTGTTGTGGTTGGAGAGTTATTTTGTATGCTGTAAATGCAATGATAGTAGACGATGATAAAATTACACTGGCAATGCTCGAACACATTATTGAAGAACTTATTAGCGGAGAAATATTGATTTTCTCGAGCAGCATTAAAGCGCATGATTTTTTGCTAAGTCAAGATGCACAACGAATTAACTTAGTGATTTGTGACTGGCAGATGCCTGGTATCAGCGGTATTAAAATCCTTGAGACATTAAGGCTCAAGAAGCCAGATTGCCCTTTTTTTATGATTACAGCAATACCAACTTCAGAGTTAGTAATAAGTGCAAAACGTTTAGGAGTAACCAATTTTATTGCTAAACCATTTGTTACAGTTGACCTAATTAATGCATTAACCAATTTACTCGAAGAAATCACCCCAGATTAAAGTAATAATAGTGCTTGCATCGGTAATCATGGTGCTTCTATGGTTATAGGTAAACAAACTGGCCGTAGGTTTTAATTTGAGTACTTAAAATTTCTTTTCTGCATTAGCAATAACTAACTCATCTGCTCGCTTATATTTAGTTGGCAATAAAAAACCCGCTTAATTCTCGATCAATTAAACAGGTTTTTTACATTTTATTTAGATTTTAAATCGTCACTCGCATCTGAATTATTCAAACTGGAAAATGCTTTTTCCAATGCAAAGCAATCTGCTCTCTTGTGCAACACCATACTTTTTCATGGCTCTGTACATATTCAATAAACCGTTGCAGGGCTGCCATACGTGCTGGCCTTCCAATAATTCGGCAATGCAGACCAATAGACAACATTTTAGGTGCAGTTTCACCTTCAGCGTACAGCACATCAAATGCGTCTTTCAGATACTGGTAAAACTGTTCGCCACTATTAAAACCTTGGGGTGTGGCAAAGCGCATATCGTTAGTGTCTAGGGTATAAGGCACCATTAATAAAGGTTTAGCGTATTGTATATCGTAATAAGGTAAATCATCGGCATAGGAGTCTGCACAGTATAAAATATCATCTCGTTCTGATATCAACTTAAGCGTGTTAGGACTTGTTCTGCCTGTATACCAACCTTTGGGTTTACTGCCTGTGATCGCTTGGTGCAACTGCACCGAGGCATTGATCATTTTCTTTTCTTGGACTTCTTGCATATCTTGAAAAGGTATCCAGCGCATGGCATGGCTGGCTATTTCCCAGTTTGCTTTCTTCATAGCAGCGACTGCTTCAGGGTTGCGCTGTAATGCCATAGTCACACCAAATACAGTAACGGGTAATTGATAACGAACAAACAAATTATACAGACGCCAGAATCCAGCACGACTGCCATATTCATACATCGACTCCATGCTTAAATGTCTGTCTGGATATGCCTGTGCACCAATAATCTCAGACAGGAACGTTTCAGAGTGTTCATCACCATGCAATACACAGTTTTCAGCACCCTCTTCGTAATTAAGCACAAATTGTACGGCTATTTTGGCTTGGTCTGGCCATTTTGGATGAGGAGGATATTGGCCGTAACCTATTAAATCCCTCGGGTATGCATGTTTCATCGAGTACCTTTATTGAAATTCTGTTGGAACAGATAAACTACAACCGGTTAATATTAATTTAACTAAATTATTAGTCGCTTCAGCAAAATCCATCTGAGTCATAGGTTTGCCTCTAAGTTCATTAATTTGTATAGAAAAATCGGCATAATGTTGTGATGTTGCCCAAATATTAAATAACAAATAATGGGGATCGGTTGCAGCTAATTTGCCTTGGTCAATCCATTGTTTAATAACTGCCACTCGACCCGCCATCCAAGACGCATGTTGGTCTTTAAAGAATTCGTTTAAATTAGGTGCACCATTGATAATTTCTAGTGCAAACATTTTAGAAGCATTTGGTCGACAACGGGAAATTTCCATTTTATCAGCAATATAATGAGCTAACACTTCCGCAGGGTCGTCACTCGCCGTTGCTTCATCAAAACGACTATTCCACAACCGCAGAATATCCTCTAATAAAGCTAAATATAAAGACTCTTTAGATTTAAAATAATAAAGCACATTGGTTTTGGGTAGCGCGGCTGTGTCAGCTATTTGCTGAACTCGCGCGCCTTTGAAACCGTGTAGAGCGAATTCCTTCTCCGCAGCATTTAATATTTTGCTACGATTAAGCTCTCCAATACTGATTTCTTTGTAATTCTTACTTACATTCATTTATTAATTTATTTCCATTTAGCAAAATCTTTATAGGCCTTATTTAACATTATAAAAATATCACCCAATCTAATCGATTGCTAGAATCATAACGCTGTTAGTTATAATTTACTGTTGAACTAATAATAGGCATTTATATTGCTTCTGTGTCTATAAAATGCGGACCCTAGCAAATATTAATACATATCAATCTAGCCAGAATATGACTCTTGACGAATATTTTTTGTGAAAATCAATCAAAAAACAAAAAAAGCTGACCATTTGGTCTAGTATTTATTGTAATTAACATCACTAGTCGGGATACTATCTAAATAGAGTTCTCGTTAATGGAGCGCAACATGATCAGCTTTTTGCTAAACAATGAAATAATCACCATAGATCGAGCCAGAGCTGACCTGACTCTGCTTGAATATTTGCGTGAACAACAAAATTTAACTGGTACCAAAGAAGGCTGTGCTTCTGGCGATTGTGGTGCTTGCACCGTTGTTTTAGCTGAGATAATTATTAGTAAAGATATCATTCATAACGAACTTATGAATAATCTTGAGTATAACGCCATCAATAGTTGTGTGACGTTTTTATCAGCATTACATGGCAAACAATTGATTACTGTTGAACATTTGCCAAATGGAAAAGATTTACATCCGGTGCAGCAAAGCATGGTTGAACATCATGCTTCGCAATGTGGCTTTTGCACACCGGGTTTTATTATGTCGATGTTTGCATTATACCAACAGCCAGAGCTGCCAGATAGAGAAGCCGTTATTCAAGCACTTTCAGGTAATTTATGCCGCTGTACAGGTTACCGGCCTATCATTGATGCCACGTTAAGTGTTTGTCAAAACAAACAAGCTGATAAGTTTAAACAAGCAGAAGTCCAAACAGTTGCGCGTTTAAACGATATAAATGACATGAACGATGCAATTATCAGCACTGACAATTTATTAGTACCCACATCAAGACAAGCTCTTGCCGCTGCCAAAGCCAAGTATCCTCTGGCTAATGTATTCGCTGGGAGTACTGACTTAGCGCTGCAGGTCACTCAACAATTGAAATCCTTCGATAAACTGATTGCTTTAGGCGCGATGCCAGACTTAAACCAACTAGTTGAACAAGAGCAGGGATTATTAATTGGTGCTGCCCTGCCCTTTGGTAAAATTGAATCTAGCTTATTAAAACATTTCCCTCAACTATCTGAGCTTTTATGGCGCTTTGCTGCCACGCCAATTCGTAATCAAGCCAGTTTAGGTGGAAACGTCGCCAATGGTTCGCCAATAGGCGATATGCCGCCTGCATTGTTGGCGCTTAATGCGGTTATACACTTGGACGATGGTCAACAGAGAAGAAAAATAGCAGCAACTGAATTCTTTTTGGATTATCGCAAAACAGCTTTGGTAGCATCTGAGTGGATAGAAGCTATTTTTATCCCTTTCACTCATCACAGCAACCTGGTTCGCGCCTATAAAATATCTAAACGTTATGAAGATGATATTTCAGCCGTGTGTGCGGTATTCAATTTACAAATCACGGATGGAAAGGTGCAGCAAATCGATTCTGGATTTGGTGGTGTTGCTGCCATTCCGGCTACCGTGTTAGAGCTCAATACTCAGCTAAAAGGTAAAACATGGTCCAGCAGCGAAACCTTTGATATTGGCAAAGATATCCTTAAACAAGCGTTTACTCCATTAGATGATGTGCGTGCAAGCAAAACCTATCGAAATGCTATGTTGACTAATTTATGGAAACGTTTCTGGTTAGAAACAAACCAAAGCACCCAAAAAATTGAAACCCGTGTGGTACATATTCCTTCTTCTAATGATGAGTTAACTAATAAGTCAACTGCCGAGTCATCTGAGGTGCAGCGTCATGCGTAAACTAATTGACCAACCTGCATTTGATGCCATGCCACAAGGTGCCGCTGGAAAACCTCACAAACATGAGAGTGCTGAGCGTCACGTTAGTGGACAAGCGCGTTACATAGACGATATGCCAGAAGCGGCAAACATCCATCATGTTGCAGTAGGTGTTAGCTCGGTAACCACAGGAATAATGATATCCATCGATTTGTCACAGGTAAAAGCCAGTGAAGGTGTGATAGATGTAATCACAGTAAATGATATTCCTGGCCATAAAGACATAGGCCCTGTGTTTCCGGGTGACCCGTTGTTAGCTGGCACAGAAATTTTATACCACAGCCAGCCTATATTTGCGGTTTTAGCCACCAGTGTTAACTTAGCCCGCCAAGCAACTTTAAAAGCAAACATTGTGATTTCGCCGACACAAGCTTGTTTGTCTGTTGAGCAGGCTAAAGAACAAGAAAACTTTGTGCGACCGCCACACTTTATGCACCGAGGCGATTTTCAACAAAGTTATGACCAAAGCCCCATTCACATTGAAGGTGAAATGATCATTGGTGGCCAAGAACATATGTATCTTGAAGGCCAGATATCTATGGCTATTCCCGAAGAAGAAGACCGGATGTTAGTCTATTCTTCTAGCCAACATCCCAGTGAAGTGCAAAAGTTAATTGCCGAAGTGTTAAATATTAAACTTCACAAAGTAGTGGTCGATATGCGCCGCATGGGTGGTGGTTTTGGCGGTAAAGAAACACAAGCTGCTCAGTGGGCTTGTTTAGCAGCAATATTTGCTAGCCGCAATAAAGTAGCCGTCAAACTTCGACTGCCGCGCATGTTAGATATGATGGCAACGGGTAAGCGTCATCCATTCGAAAACCGATTTAAAGTAGCCACAGATAATCAAGGCTTGATCCAGGCCACTCATATTGAAATAAACGGTAATTGTGGGCACTCACCCGACTTGTCGGATGCCATAGTAGACCGAGCAATGTTTCATGCAGATAATGGTTATTTTTTGGCAGATTGTTCTGTTGAAGGACACAGATGTAGAACCAATCAAGTGTCACATACCGCCTACCGCGGCTTTGGTGGTCCTCAAGGTATGATAGTGGCCGAGGCCATGATGGATGCTATTGCACGTAAATTAGGTAAAGATCCGCTCGCTATTCGTAAACTTAATTTATATGGCAAAGACACCAGAAATACCACTCAATATGGTATGCAGGTCGAGCACAATTTACTAGCTGATCTGATTGATAAGTTGGAAGCATCAAGCGATTATCAACTGCGCCGTAAACAAATGACCATGTTCAACAAAAACAGCCCTATTATCAAAAAAGGCCTAGCCTTAACCCCTGTTAAATTTGGTATTTCATTTACTGCCAAACATCTTAATCAGGCTGGTGCTTTATTGCATATTTATACCGATGGCAGTATGCAAATCAATCACGGCGGCACCGAAATGGGCCAAGGTTTACATACCAAAATTGGCCAAATAGTGGCTAATGAGTTTGGTGTGCCCCTGTCGCATGTTGATGTCACTTCGACACGCACTGACAAAGTACCCAATACCTCTCCTACTGCAGCATCAAGTGGCACAGACTTAAACGGTAAGGCGGCACAAAATGCGTGTTTAATTATCAAACAACGCTTAGCTGAGTTTTTTGCTAAACAATTAAACGCAGATGCTAATCAAGCAACGTTTACTCAACAACAAGTCAAAATAGGTGATCACAGCATTGCCTTTAGTGATCTGATCCAACAAGCTTACATAGGTCGCATTTCGTTATCAGCATCAGGATTTTACAAAACGCCTAAACTTAAATACGACCGAGCTACTGGCAACGGCAGACCATTCTTCTATTTTGCATATGGCGCAAGTTGTTCAGAAGTATCTGTCGATACATTAACCGGCGAATATAAAGTCGACCGAGTTGATATATTGCATGATGTAGGTAAAAGCCTGAATCCAGCTATCGATATTGGTCAAATTGAAGGCGGCTTTATTCAAGGCATGGGCTGGTTAACCACTGAAGAATTGTTATGGGACGATAGCGGTAAACTTATCAGTAATAACCCTGCCACCTATAAAATCCCAGCGATTGGTGACACACCTGAAATCTTTAATGTTGACCTGTATCCTAGGGCAAACGATGAAGACAGTATCTATCATTCAAAAGCGGTGGGAGAACCGCCGTTTATGTTGGCTAACTCGGTTTGGTGTGCATTAAAAGACGCAATATCTAGCATCACGGATTATCAAATTGATCCTATATTACACCCGCCAGCAACCCCAGAAAAAGTCTATAACGCGGTTGAACAAGCACAAGTTTGGCTGGAGAAACAAGCATGATTCTATCCACAAAGACATGGTTTGATGCCTTACACCAATGCCAGCAACAAGGCAAAAGTTATGTGTTAGTGACGTTGCTTGCCACGGCAGGCTCTACTCCCAGAAATGGTGGTACAAAAATGCTGGTGTGTGACGATAACGCTTTTGACAGCATAGGGGGGGGGCATCTTGAATTTGAAGTGATTAAACAAGCGCGTAACTTGTTACTTGATAGCACCACCACACAAAAAGTAGAACATTATCCCCTTTCAAGTAAATTAGGGCAGTGTTGTGGTGGTGCTACCAACGTATTATTTGAAGTATTCACTGAGCACACTCAACATATTGCCATTTTCGGTGCAGGGCATGTATCTAAAGCATTAGTGCCTATTCTGGCGCAGTTACCGTTGCAAATAAGCTGGATAGACAATCGCCAAGATATGCTTGATAACATTTCCCAACAAGCTCTGCCAAGTAACGTGAAATTAGTACCAAGTGACATGCCAGTAGAGACTATTGCCAGTCTGCCTGACCAGTCTTGGGTGATGGTCATGACCCACAGCCACCAATTAGACTTTGACATCATCGAAACCGCTCTACGCCGAAAAGACATGGCATTTGTTGGCATGATAGGTTCAGATACGAAAGCAAGGCGTTTTAAAACCCGATTGGCACATCGAGAATTTCAGCAGCAAGACATTCAGCGATTGGTTTCTCCTGTTGGTGTGTTGGATATTCCGGGGAAACGTCCAATTGAAGTAGCCGTATCTATGGCAGCGCAATTAATTCAGCTGTTAGAGCCTGAAAAAAACACTCAATCTCAACAAAAGCAGGCATGGCGAGACAATAAGCAACTTATACAATCATTGGTAACTACTAAATGAATCAACAAGATATTTTATCATTGCAGGCTTTAAATAACCTTGCCAGTAAAGAGGCTGAACAATGGTTTAGCCAATGCTGCGCTGCACCTAAATGGTTTGAAGGTATGGCACAAACCCTACCTTTCACAGATTTTGATAGTCTGCTAAAAACAGCAAAACAAATATGGCTAGAATGTTCTACGCCAGACTTCTTAACTGCCTTTGAAGCACATCCAATGATAGGCGACGTCAATAGCTTGCGTAAAAAGTATGCGGCCACTAAGAATATGGCTAGCAACGAACAACAAGGTGCCAACGATGCAGACGATAAAACGCTGCATGATTTAGCCTTAGCCAATCATGATTATTTAAATAAACATGGTTTTATCTTTATTATTTGTGCCAGTGGATTAAGCGCAAAAACGATGCTGGATACCCTGATGTTACGTTTACAAAATGATACC
>JBNMPD010000045.1:0-18127 GCA_051276225.1 Flavobacteriales bacterium | reverse complement strand
ATGGAGCAATAAGCGTGGTCAGCCGTGCGGCAAAAAAGGAACCACCCCTTATCTGTATGGACGATGAAGCTTCGCGTTAGCAAACCACTTTAATCAAGTGGCGGTTGCCGTTGCGGATCGCTTAGCTCGACTAATATGGATATTACTCTCACGCCAAGAGCATTACCGCCTTATGCCACCCACTCAGGTGGCATAACATGACACAGTTTACGTTATCCCGACTTCACTCAAATCCGTCAAGGACAAAGGCACCAAGCCTGTGTGGCTGTTGTGGAAGAGTCGACTCGGGATAACTCTTTTTTACCCAACCAGCTTAGTCGCTAAATGATGAAGAAAACGGTTTATCATACCTCATCAAAGCCAGACTAGGACACGGATATATCAATCCGCATGGGTGAATGTTAAAGGCGATAAGGTACGCGGTACCCGGAACGGACTTCATCAGAGACCTGAAATAATAAAACATTCCTATTAAGAGCCTGAATATATGTCAGAACTTAGCCACTTTTAGACCGATATCAATTTATAGACAGGTTGGAACAAGAGAAAAACAAGATTTTATGCTGTAACCAGCATAAAAAGAACACGAGTGCGTTGACAACTCGGTAGTGTCCATATGTGTCCTGTTAATTCCGTCCTTCATCCAATTATCAGTCGAATTTAGTAGGGTTCAACTGGATTCTTTAGAAGTACGATTTCTCCCAGTTGGACAACCTGAAAAGGATGACGTGGTTGTTACGCGGTAACTGACTGACTATCATCATAGATGTGCCTCTGACTAACTTTTAAGGGGTTAAAACAGGTTGGATAGGCAAACTCAATTTGCGTCCCTGTAAATTACCCTACTAAATTCATCTAATAATTGGCGAGCCTTAAGTCGAGGGTAGGTCAAAAGCATAGGCTCTGCCGACTAAGAGTTTTGAATCGCTTCTCAGTGAATTATCAAAGGTGTCTTATTAATTTAGGCAGGATTTTAGCAGATCAAGAGATTCAGATACTCTTTATACCTTTCTGGTCAGACACTAAAAATGGGTGTCTTAGAGTGCGAACATGTGCCCAGGCAAGAGCAGTTGAAAACGAATGTTATGTGGCCAACGCGGGTAGTGTGGGTAACCTTCCTAAGGTAGATAATGTGGATATTCAGTATGGACAATCGGCTGTTTTATCGACTTCTGACTTTGCTTTTCCAAATGATGCAATCGTGTCAGAAACCATACCCAACACAGAAATGACGTTAATTATAGATTTGAATTTGGATAGATTAACACAACGTCGAAATGAAGGCTCAGTCAGAAATTATCTGGATAGAAGACCTGACCATCAAAGATAAGATGGACTGGAAGTATGTAGGCGCTCACACTCTTTAGTAAGTCAATAAAAAATCCACGTAAATGCGGCCATTTTTAATGGCAAAAATTAATATTAAAACACCCATTCCTAAGTGTACTTAAAGTATTCAGTTTAGTACGTTTACGTTGAATGGTATTGAAATACTTCATCAATAGAATGGCCAAATACTTCGGCAATTTTGAATGCCACTTCAAGTGTTGGTGAGCACTTACATTTTTCAATGGCCATGATCGTTTGACGTGTTATGCCTATTAATTCTGCGAGCTCTTGTTGAGTCATTTCATCGGCAAAAAAAACGCAGATCTCGGATTTTATTTTTGATGGGTAGTGTGGGCAAGTTAGTCACAACTTCTGTAATAATAAATTGCGCAGAAAATCGAACCACTTCAGAAAAAATGCAACTAAAAAGCAAATTATGTGCAGTTAAAAATGGAATGTTTAGCACCTCAAATTGTTCAATAAATACCGGGCTTATTTCCAGAGAAACCATTCTTCCTAATGTCAATAACAAACCAATACAGTGTAGCCAAAGTTGTTACCTTTATATTCGAACAAGTTATCTCTTTCATCAGCACCAAGTTTAGCTGGTTTGCGATTACTCAACGCAAGCATTGTTTGAAATATTATTTCAACAATAATGATGAGAACAAACGCGCGAACTAATAGTTCTAGTGCTGTTGTTTTAGCAACTCCTTCAGATAAATTACCTAAAGCTGTTACATTTAAAAAATACTCACCAAAAATCAGCAGAGTAGAGATCAATGAAATCCAAATACTTTTTTACTTAAAAAACATATTCATAAAAGTTACTCTTTAATTAGAGAGCTATTAATATATGTCATATCCAACTCAATGTTAATTTTGTTTAACCTATGGTAAATAATTATATGCATTAAGGGTACTTTAGTAGCTAAAGAAGACACTCATTTTTAAAAAGTAGTTAAACAGCCGTTATGTCCTAATCTTTAAGGTACTCAAACAATCAAGGATGGTTTGTCATGCCTCAGACACGTAAAACTCAAGCCAGTCTAATTGAAAATTAACAGAAAATTAACAGGACAGCCATAATAATTAGTTGTGAAGCCATCAAAAACTCTCAGTCGGAAACGCCGATGAATTTACTTTCCCTCGACACAAGGCTCGCCGATTATTTTGTGAATTTAGTAGGGCAATTAGCAAGGATGCTAATTGAGTTTGCTATTGCCGGGAGCAAGTGCAAACGACCTGCTTAATTCATAAAATAATTAGATGAAGAGTATTGCCCTCGAGCGGCACTTTTTGCTTACTTTATGCTGCTGTAGGCAAAAAGTAAGTCATTCAGAAGGGATTCTGTGTGAAAGATGTCATGCGGACGCCGCGCGGCGATGACAGTGTGCAACGCACATGATCTGTGCGAATTAACAGGACAGTCATATCACTCATCGAAAAAGTTACTCATATCCATACTTCGATGCGGTACACCAATAATATCAATGGTATTATCTCGAAAAAGCTAGAAAGTCAGATGTTGAGCTTGAGCAAATAATATTAACCAGACTCTATATCTGGGCAATGTTTGCCCATCTGTGGTTGTTCAGCTAACCATTGAAGCCGCTCATAGATTAAGGTGATATAACTATCGGCTTGCGCTTCATTCCATGTTTGTATGGATATAAAGCCAAATGTTGTTTAGATCTGCCTTGATGCGTGGCGTAATATTAAATTTGAGCGCCATTATGACACGCTTTAAACTCACCTAACATTTCATCTAGAATTAATAAGACCGTTATGTTAACTCTTTTGTAATCGGCACCCTTTCACTCATTCCTTAAAATATCACACACAATTTGATAACATAATGTTTTACTAAATTTTTTAAAAATTCCGCTAGTAAATTTAGATAATGAACTACACATTTTTAAGCTTAATTACAAACAAGCATTACTTGGAATTAGTGGAATACTTTATAATATCGATTCTTTTTTCTTTTCTTGAGATATGTGATTAGCGATAGGGTCAACTTTTTTATTTATCCATAAGGCGATGATGACCAAATTTTTTTTATTCTTATTCGTATTTTTGGTTAGCCCTTTTTTGTATGCGCAACAAGACAGGCTAAATGATGAATATTGTCAAATTCAACTAATAAGTAATGAATCGTTACCCTTAGTTAGCCCTAGCGTTGAAAACCTTGTTAAAGAAAAGGTGACATTGTTATCTATGCCCGAAGGAAAAAGTCGGTTGCGTCTTAATTGCAGGTTAGATGAACAAGCCGTATTTACTTTTAATAACGGCGAAATAATCGAGGTAACATGGAAAACCCAAAATGGTAAGCTCATTCCATTAGCGGCAAATAGCCCGTCATTTTTACTGCCAACCGGCACTTTTTCCATCGATTTTTTATTTTTAATAAACCATGACAATATTCAAAATTTTGTTTGGATGCCAATTGCTACTTTTCTTGATGACAGTCTGCTAAATAATATTTTTATGGGAGTCTTTTACGGGTTGTGCTTAACCTTGATCCTATATGTTTATTTTATGGGCCGAGTGGTTGGGGATACTAGATTTCAATTTTACAGCCTGTATGTGTTTTGTGCCGCCACCTTCTTTTTACTTCAAGAAGGGCAATTAAATATATTCTTGGCGCAGCATAGCTTTTTATTAAGTCATCAATTTTATTTATTATTTGCTGGTTTGACCGTTTTCACAGCCACAGTCTTTATTGTGCGGTTAACAGATCTACATGCAACATGGCCCAAATTAACCCGCTATATCTTGGAGTTGGGGGCAGTCTGTGTATTACTGATATCTGTCTTGCTGTTATTTCTAGACCACAACGACCTATCGGTGCTGTTAGGAAGCGCAATGGCCAGAATAACTCTGTTGCTGATGTTAGGGATTTTAACCTTAGTATCGATACAAGCTTACCGAAATGTCCAAAGTGCTAAATTAGTACTTTTGAGCTTAGTATTAATGGTCATTGCGATGGTATTTCGAACTGTATTAGATGACGTGAATCCATTTTTGCAGCGTTATGCTCTGATTATAGCTTTTGCTGTTGAGGCCTTTATGTTGGCAGTAGCGGTGTCTATGAGAATTAAAGATATCCAAGCAGATAAAATATTAGCAGAATCACAAGCCAATACCGATGGTCTTTGCAACGTACTGAATCGGCGTGGTTGGGACAAAAGAGTTAATGAAGTACTCTGCGAACAAAAAACAAAAGGCGGTATTATTTGTTTGTTGTACATAGATTTAGACAACTTTAAACAAACAAATGACAAATGGGGTCATGATGTTGGTGACAAAGTACTCAAAGTATTAGCAGATATCATCCGTAACCAATTACGATCCGTGGATAATATTGGGCGAGTCGGAGGTGATGAATTTGCTGCGTTAGGCGTTTTTAATGATCGTACTGAAGCCGATAATTTAGTCCTTAGAGTGCAACATAGGTTACAAGCTGTAAGCTTACATATTGATAAACAGACAACAATTAATATCAGTGCAAGCGTTGGGCATGCTATTTATGATGCGCCGCCTAAAGATGCAGATGATATGTTAAGTCAGGCCGATAAGTCTATGTACCAAATAAAAAGGGCAAACAAACAGGGACCTTACTGATAAGTGCAGTATTTTAGAAATAAGCACTAGTATTGATAATTCAACACCCCACTGATCTGCTAACTCTAAGGCGTTATTTTAACCCCAGACACCCTCGCCCATTCACCGTCTATTTCAATCGGTTCCATATGAAAATCTTGACTGTATAAGTCGTTAATTTCTTGGGCTTGGTTGTCTAGAATTCCCGACAACACTAATTTACCACCCGTTTTACAGTATGCGGTGATGACCGTTCTTAATTCACGCAATGGTGCGGCCAGTATATTGGCTAACACCACATCAGCTTGAAGTTCAGGTTGATGTTCTGGTAAATACAATTCAATTTTTTCGCCCACAT
Organism: Flavobacteriales bacterium; assembly: GCA_051276225.1. Lineage (GTDB taxonomy): Bacteria > Pseudomonadota > Gammaproteobacteria > Enterobacterales > Alteromonadaceae > Paraglaciecola. Next base: position 12,834 of record JBNMPD010000045.1, on the reverse strand, counting down.
CGTTACGATTAGCATTATCTTGACTGGCTAATAAAGCTTGAGGATCGATATCGATACCTACAACACGCTGAGCACCTAGTTTAAGTGCAGCTATACCCAATATCCCCGAACCACAACCAAAATCAACCACGGTTGCTTTAGACAGTTTTAAACTGTCTAACCATCTTAGGCACAGACTTGTTGTTTGGTGTGTGCCCGTTCCAAACGCTAATCCAGGATCGAGCATCACATTCACTGCATTTGGATCAGGTACATCACGCCAGCTAGGACAAATCCATAAGCGTTCGCCAAATTGCATAGGGTGGAAATTTATCATCCATTCCCGTTCCCAATCTTTGTCTTCTAGTTGGTCTAATTTATGATTGAAGTTTTTACCCAGCAGCTTGGACTTACTCAGTTGGCTAATCACTCGCGACATATCGTATTGCGCGTCATACAAGCCTACAATTTGGGTATCTGGCCACAACATTACTTCACCAGGTTTAGGTTCATACATGGGCGTATCTTTAGCATCCACAAAAGTCACGGCTTGTGCACCATTGGCTGATAACATTTCGCCAATTTGTTCAGCGTATTCTGCTTGGCTATTTATTTTTAATTGGATCCAAGGCATTAGCAAACTCACGATTAGAAATTTTAACGAGTATAACATTAGCAAACCTGAGATTAGTTAAATGATCAGGCATAAAAAAAGAGCGATAAACGCTCTCTATATGTAATACACTTTTTACGACAAGTTAATGTCCACCCAGACCGAGTTTTTTCTCTAAATAATGAATGTTTGCTCCACCAGCAGCAAAGTTTTCATCAGCCATGATACTTTTTTGCAAATCAACATTGGTTTTAATGCCGCCGATAACCAATTCATCTAATGCATGGCGCATTCTGGCGATAGCCACTTCTCTGGTCTCACCATAGGTGATCAATTTACCAATCATTGAATCATAGTAAGGTGGTACAACGTAATCAGTGTATATATGCGAGTCCCATCTCACACCCAAACCACCAGGTGAATGAAACTTGGTAATTTTACCTGGGCTTGGAATAAAGGTTTTTGAATCTTCGGCATTGATACGGCACTCAATTGCATGACCTTTCACTTGTATCTGATCTTGGGTCATAGACAACTTTTGCCCAGCGGCGACTCTCAATTGCTCTTTAATTAAATCAATGCCTGTGATCATTTCTGATACTGGATGTTCAACCTGAATACGCGTATTCATTTCAATGAAATAAAATTCATTATTTTCAAACAGAAACTCAAAGGTACCTGCACCACGATAATTGATATCTACACAGGCTTGGCAACATCTAGCACCAATTGCAGCACGCATTTCTGGAGTAATGCCTGGGGCAGGAGCTTCTTCTACCACTTTTTGATGACGGCGTTGCATAGAACAGTCACGTTCACCTAAGTGGATGGCGCTTCCTTGGCCATCTGCCAATATTTGAATTTCAACATGACGAGGGTTTTCAAGGAATTTCTCCATGTACACAACATCATTGTTAAATGCCGCACCGGCTTCACTCTTTGTCATGGCAATGGATGAAATAAGTTCATCCTCACTTCGCACCACGCGCATACCACGACCACCACCACCACCGGCGGCTTTGATAATGATCGGATAACCAATACCTTTGGCGATTTTTTTGTTTCGTGCTTCATTTTCGCCTAATGGCCCGTCAGAACCCGGGACACAAGGTACTCCCGCACTTTTCATCGATCTGATCGCTGAAACCTTATCACCCATTAAATTAATGGTGTCGGCCGTTGGGCCAATAAAGGTAAACCCACTTTTCTCAACAGCTTCAGCAAAGTCAGCGTTTTCAGCTAAAAAACCATAACCGGGGTGTATCGCATCTGCGTCTGTTATTTCAGCAGCGGCTATAATACGGGGAATATTAAGATAGCTCTCTGTGGCCGACGCTTTACCAATACAAATTGTTTCATCGGCTAACAAAACATGTTTGAGTGATTCGTCGGCAGTCGAATGCACTGCCACGGTCTTAATACCTAACTCTTTGCAGGCTCGCAAAATTCGCAGGGCAATTTCACCACGATTTGCAATGAGGACTTTTTTTAACATTGTCATAGACCTCTTATTCAATCACAAACATAGGTTGGTCAAATTCTACAGGATCCTGATTCTCAACTAAAATTCGCTTCACCACACCGGTTTTATCAGACTCTATTTGATTCATCATTTTCATCGCTTCAATAATACAAAGCGTATCGCCGACATTGACTTTTTGCCCCACTTCTGCAAAAGATTTAACACCTGGAGATGAAGAACGATAAAAAGTACCTACCATTGGCGAACACATAATGTGACCGCTTTCCACGGGTGCTGCTTCAGCAACGGCTTCAACACTGGCTACTGGCGCAACAGGTGCTGCTACCAATTGTGGTTGTGGTGCATACTGCATAGGTAAAGGGACCTGAGTGCTTGCACTAACCCCACGGTGAATACGTACTGACTCTTCTCCTTCAGTTATTTCTAGCTCAGATATGCCAGACTCTTCAACTAGCTCTATCAACTTTTTAATTTTACGTATATCCATTTTTTTCTCTCTAATCAGTTAATCAGCAAGTAATTTTTGCTAATTTTTATTTAGTTAAATGTTGTTTGGCCGCCGCTAAAGCGAATTCGTAACCTTGTGCGCCCAATCCACAAATTACCCCTTGGGCAATATCGGACAAATAAGAATGCTGTCTGAACGTTTCTCTGGCGTGAACATTGGATAAATGTACTTCGATAAAAGGGATAGACACGCTCAATAGCGCATCTCTTAATGCAATACTGGTATGGGTGAAAGCACCAGGGTTGATGACAATAAAGTCTATGTTTTCAAAAGCACTATGGATTGTCTCAATTAACTCGTGTTCCGCATTTGACTGCACATGGGTTAAAACCAGACCTATTGAAGAGGCATAGTTACTTAGCTTACTGATAATTTGTTGTAAGTTTTGTGAGCCATAAGTTGCGGGCTCACGTTTGCCCAACATATTCAGATTTGGTCCATTGATGACTAATACTTTCACTGGCTTACCATTTTAATAAGAAAAGATTTTAATTCAGCGTATCTTCATGTAAAAACACTATTTCAAAATCATTTTTAGTGCAATAAATACACAATAACTTAAATTATCAGTCCATTATAGAGAGCAAATAGAAATTAGCAGCAAAATACTGGTCTTATCAGCGAAGATTGCTACTAAGTTCACGAATTTTTGGGTTTTACATGGGCGTTATGTCTTAATAAATAGGGGAACGCTTTAACTTGAACTATATCGCCCACATTCATATTGGCTCACATACCCAGACAAATTTGTTAGGCAACTTTCTTGGGGATTTTGTCAAAGGCAGTCAACTGCAGTACTTACCCTTTGAAATTGAGCAGGGTATTCGTTTGCATCGTAGCATTGACGTATTCACAGATTCGCATCCTCTAATCATTGAATTAAAACAATCTTTTCCAAAGGATATTCGAAGAATGGCCGGAGTGATCATTGATATCTATTTTGATTACCTGCTGATGCGAACATGGAATCGATACTCTAACACACACTTTAATATTATCTTTTCTCTTTTTTATCATCAACTTGAACAATTTACATTACCTGACAATACACATTTTAATCAACAAGCTGAACGCTTGAAAACCCATCAATGGTTACATCAATATGTGAATATTGAGACCTGCTTCCGAGCATTTGTGAGTATTGAAAATCGCTTAAAAAATAGAGTTCTATTTGCCAATAAAGCACAATTTTTTTTACTTCAAAATAGCAATCAGCTTGAGTCTAGCTTTCAACAGTTCTATCCTGAATGTTTGGAACACGGACTAAAGTTTGTCCAAGATTACAGTCCCAACAATAATCGCGAGAAATAATGATGCCCGTACACGAAATTTATCATCCGTTGATTCAACATAAAATAGGCTTAATGCGCGAACAAGGTATTAGTAGCAAAGATTTTAGAGAATTAGCCAGTGAGGTAGGCAACCTATTAACCTATGAAGCCACTAGAAATCTGCAAACTGAAGACGTTGAAACCACAGCGTGGGATGGGCAAAAAATAACCATAAAAAAGATCAAAGGTAAAAAAATAACGGTAGTGCCTATTTTACGCGCTGGTTTAGGCATGTTGGATGGTGTTTTGAGACTTATTCCTAATGCAAAAATTAGTGTGGTAGGTTTGTATCGTGATGAAAAAACGCTTCAACCAGTGGCCTATTTCGATAAAGTAGTAAAAGATGCAGCAAAGCGTACTGCATTAATTGTAGACCCTATGTTAGCCACAGGTGGCACCCTTATCGCTACTATTGAGTTACTCAAACAAAAAGGCTGTAAACGCATTATGGGCTTATTTTTAGTCGCCGCACCTGAGGGCTTAAAAGCAGTTCAAGACGCCCATCCTGACGTGGAAATTTATACTGCAGCAATAGATGAAAAACTGAATGAACATGGTTACATACTTCCAGGGCTTGGTGATGCTGGTGACAAAATTTTTGGTACTCGATAAGTCTATAATTATTGATGGTCGCTTTATGAATACGTAAAAACAATCGCTATTATGAAACATCGAGTTTTATGAAATGACAGATATATTAGTGTATAAAGTGATCTTTAACTTTTAAATTTTTAAACGTAGAAAAATATGTATTTGTGCAACTTGATAAGTAGGCTCTTTGGGTTACTGAATTTTTATCTTTTCACTATTTTGTTGCTATTATCATTTCTTAGTCATAGTGAATCGTTAATTACCGACCCGAAATTTTCTCGATTATCTACAGAGAATGGTTTATCTCAGAATACTATAAACTCAATGTTGCTGGATAATGAAGGGTTTTTATGGCTGGGCACAGATGCAGGGTTAAACCGATTTGATGGTTATCAAAACCAGCAGGTACTGGGTCCAAACAACGCGTTTGATTCTTCACCCATAAACTATTTGTTTCAAGATTCAAAAAGAAACCTGTGGGTCAGTGACTCAATCAAAGGTGTCCATCAATACAACCTTAAAACGAATACAGCCAAACATGTTATTAATTTAAAGCTAAAGCGTGATGACCAATTAACGCAAGAAGCCAATCACATTAGCGAGGACCAAGAGGGCAATATAGTACTCTCAATGCGTGAAGGTGTTTATTCCTACTCATACATTACTGGCGAGCTTTCTGCTGAATATTTGTTACCCGATAAAATGATTGATAATGGGAACTATATAAGGGCCCATTTGTTGTCTCAAGACATTCTTTTTATAGGCACAAGAGATGGTCTGTATGCTCTTAAAAGAGGCAACACCACGGCTCTTTTGATTAGTAACACACAAGCTAAAATACAGACAACTGATAGCCACAACATCAAAGTGTTATATGCAGACAATGATGACACATTATGGATTGGCACAGTTGAAGGGTTGTTCAGCATGTCACTTTCTCAAGCAAGGCAATTTGTACTCGCTACTCACTCAGCACCTGAAGCAACACTTCGTATTGAGCATCGGAATATATGGCAATTAGCAGATTTCAAGAAGGACTCATTTTATGTGGCGACAGATAGAGGGCTATTCAGTTATCAGACAAAAAACAATGTACTACAGCAGATACTATTACCCACTGACAGCCAAGACTTCATTGCTAGTGATGTATTAAAAGATCTGGTCATAGACAGTAATAATAACCTTTGGCTTGGCTCTGAAGATGATGGCGCTATTTATTGGTCACCCAAAACCACACTTTTTAATAACGTTTATAATTCTCGAGGGGGAAGGAAAGAAAAAATTCTTAGTCACAACAACATCTGGAGCATACACCAGCAAGATGAAAATTCGTTATGGGTTGGAACACGAAATGGTCTCAATTTATACAACTTATCCGATGGTACAACACAGAGCTTTTTAGTATCAGATGACACAAAAGCACAATATTCGTCCTCTTCAATAAACAATATCGAGGCAGGTGAGGATAATCAGTTATGGCTAAATACTGCAGATGGTGTTTTACGTTTTAGCACAAAGACAGGTAAAACTTATCCTCTGAAAACACATAGTTCGAAGGATGGCACTATTCTAAAATCAGATATTTGGGATATATTTATTACTCCACAAAAAGAATTATTGCTGCTTTCCGGTGCGGGGTTTTCTCGTTACTCACCAGACACCGGTATAGTTAAGAAGTTAGAACAGTTATCCGCATCTATAGACTCACGCGATGCTGTTAGTTTTATTAAAGGTGCCAAACCAGATACAACATTGATCAGCGCTTATGGACAATTATGGGAAATGGATAATGCTAGTACCCAAGTGACATTGATCCATACAACTCCTTTACAGCAATTAAAGTCAAAAATTTACCCCAGTGATGTATTAGTCGATGCTAATAACATTATGTGGATAGCCTATCCGGGCTATGGGTTAGTGGGTATTAATGCAGTAACATATGAAAAAAAGTTTTTTTATAATAAACAAAATTTGCTCCCAGATAATTCAATTTTCGATATGCAACAAGATACGAAAGGCAATATTTGGTTAGGCTCTAACTCCGGATTGATTAAATTTTCCACTCAAGACCATCACATACAGAAATTTGACCAAAGACAAGGTTTAACCAATAGTGAGTTTAATTCAAACACCAGTTTAACTTTATTGGATGGGCGAATGGTTTACGGCTCACCAAAAGGTTTTATCTTTTTTGACCCTTTAAAAATAGATGTAAAAAAGATTAATGAGATTAAAGTCGCTATTACTAATTTAATACTGGTATCAAATGATTTAGTGATACCTTTCTCAAATCTAGACGGGCAGTCAATTGAACTCTCTTATGAAGATGTCGGCCTCTCTATTCATTTTTCTACCCTTGAATATGAAAATCAAAATACAACAAAATACCAATATCAACTGACTGGCAAAAATAACTTAGATTATCCGATTACAACTCGACCTGAGGTTATGTTTCCTAAACTTGACCCAGGCCAGTACGTATTCTCCGTCTTAGCATTTAATTCAGAAAATGGGGCAAAGTCCAAACCCGCAACCATTAATATCAAAGTAAATTATGCTCCTTGGGCCTCGCCCCTCTCATTCACTCTTTATGCTTTAATCTGTTTAATCGTGCTGTTTTTTTTATGGCAGTCCCGCCGCGCGCAAATCTTACGTCTTCATCGGGCGCATCAAGAGACAATACTTAGCAAAAATAAGTTAACGCTTGCTTTGAATGCAAGCAACAGCGGTATTTGGGAGTTTCAGCCTGAACAAGACATGTTTTTTATATCTAAATTAAGTAACGATCTTACAAGTAAAAAAACCATGAGCTTTCAAAAACATCTCAATCTTATTCATAACAGAGATAAGGTGAGATACAAATCAGCATGGCAAGACTTTTTAGCTGACAAATATTCTGATTTCGACATCACCTACAGAATGTCAACTAAAGATAAATCCTGGTTATGGTTCCGTGATTTAGGAAAAGTGGTTGAAACTAATGAGGATGGCATACCTTTACTGGTTACAGGTACTTATACTAATGTTACTGAAACTGTTGCAGAACAAGAAAAACTACGTTTATTTGGAGAAACATTTAAACATACTTTAGATTGCGTTGTTATCTTCAACTATAAGTATTTTCCAGTGGCTTTCAATGACGCATTTAAGAAGTTTTTAAACATAAAAGATGATGCTAGCGCTCCCAAAGAACTCGACAGACTATATAAGCTACAAACACCTAAAACGGCTAAATTCTGGAAAAAAATACTTACTTTTGAGGCGGGTAATCAGTGGCGAGGAGAAGACAGAGTCATTCTACCAAATGGCGAAACCCTAGATACTATGGTGTATGTTAATGCTGTGGCAAGCGTGCATGATAAAACCAAGATAAAACACTTTTTAGTTATTATTTCTGATATTACTGAACAAAAAACAGCAGAGGCGAAACTTTTAGCCTTAGCGAATTACGACTCTCTTACTGGCCTGCCTAACAGAACTTTACTCCTAAATAGAATTGAAATGGGTATTAAACACGCTCAAAGAAATAATAAAAGCATGGTGGTATTTTTTGTTGACTTAGATAAATTTAAGCAAGTAAATGATAGCTTAGGCCATAAAGCGGGAGACGAGCTACTAATAGTTATTGCTAAGCGCTTGATTAACAAACTACGTAAAGTGGATACAGTCGCGCGCTTAGGGGGGGACGAATTTGTTATCATGATACAAGATGTTGCATCTGCGGAAGCTGTCAGCACTTTAGTGAGTGAAATAAGCAAGATAATTGATATTCCAGTGACCTTAAATTCGCAAAACGTCAGTGTGTCTTCTAGTATTGGCATTGCTATGTATCCAGGCGATGGACTTAACGCCGAAGACCTTCTCAAAAATGCAGATATTGCTATGTATCATGCGAAGAAACAAGGAAGAAGTAACTTTCAGTTTTTCACACAAAAGATGGATGAACTGGTGAGAAGTAGGCTGCAATTAGAAAACCAATTAAAAAAAGCCCATCAAGCCAAAAAATTTGAAAACTATTATCAACCTATTTTTAATACTTATAGTCAAAAAATAGAAGGCTTTGAAATTTTGATGCGCTGGCCAACTGAGAATGGCATGGTGCCCCCAGATAAATTTATACCTGTTTCAGAAGAACTTGGATTAATAGAGCATATGACTTTAGATACGTTTGTTCGGGCTTTACCGGTGCTCAATAAAATACGCCAGAATGGTTTTGATGGCTATCTTTCGGTCAATCTATCGGCTAGGCACTTCGACAACACAGCTTCCATTAATAAAATCATTATGTTTTTAGAGAAAAATAATATACCGGTTACCGCAATTCGTTTTGAAATCACTGAAAGTGCATTAATGCGCGACTATGATAAAGCTCTAACGTGCATGACACAAATACAACAAAAAGGATTTTTAATTGCACTAGATGATTTTGGCACTGGGTTTTCATCCCTTAAATATCTCAAAGAGTTTCCAATAAATATCATCAAAGTAGATAAAAGCTTTGTGGATGATATAGGTAAAAACCTAAATAATGAGGCTATTATTCTCACCACTTTAAGTATGGCTAAACAATTAAAAATGAGTTGCGTGGCAGAGGGGATTGAAACTATGCAGCAAGTCGAATTTTTCAAAAAAAATAAATGTCAGCATTTACAAGGTTATTATTTTTCTAAGCCTGTACCTGCAGCCAATATACCGGCACTGCTAGAAAAAGATTGGCAGCTTTAGCCTCGGCCATTATTTAAAAGAAAAACGCAATGATTGATACTTACCGAAGGGTTTAGCTTTGTAAACAGCAAAGTGTAAGTGGGGTAAAGAAGAAAATCCGCTGTTGCCCGAATAACCTATTTTTTGACCCGCTTTAACGTATTCGCCTAAAGACACAACAACGCCATCTTTTTTCAGGTGATAATATTCTCCTGTCGTGTCATCACCATGTAAAACTACTACATAATTGGCATATTCAGCGTACTTGCGACTAGCACCTCCACGTGAGTAATGTGCAACCAGATCTATCACTACCCCAGCTCTTGCTGCATAAATAGGTGTACCAATAGGCATGGCAAAGTCAACCGCGTATTTTGAGGCACCGCTATGACTATATTCGCCACCAAAACCTTGCACTACCGTAAATTCACTACCCTGAGCATAGGGATAGTGATAAACAATACCAGCTTGGTGGACGGCTTGCATACTTCCTGGCGTCCAATAAAAAGACTCGTCATACCAAATTTTTTTATGAATGTTGATTGGCTGCAATTCAAGCACTTTAACGCGTTGATACCCTTGCAGCACTCGACTAACAACATGCTTACGTAAGTGTGTGGTGGGTGTTTTTAAGTTACTTGTGTCTATTTCTAACGTGACTGTCACCACAAAAGGTTTTTTATTGTAGAGCCAATAACTAACCTGCTTATTTTTTTCTATCTTTTCAACACATGCCCAGTCATCCATGCAGTAATTATCTGAGCTCACTAGATAACTACAGGTAAAAAAAACACCAAAAATAGCTATAAAGATAGCTATAAAAAAACCTATGAAAAATTTAATTAAACTATGCAAAGTGAAAGCGCAAAACACAGTTACTCAGTGAATATACTATTTACGTGCTGAGCAAAAGGCGCGGCACGCATAAAGCCTGACACTCTGGCCGTACTGATTTCCTGGCCTTGCCTATCAAAAAACAAAATAGTCGGCAAACCTAATACTGAAAATTGCTGCTGAAATGCGATGTTATCATCAGTATTATCAGTTAAGTCAATTTGCATTAAGACTGAGCCTCTCAAAGCTGTTACAACACGATTATCTGGGAAGGTATATTTTTCAAACTCTTTACAGGCCACGCACCAATCTGCGTAGAGATCTAACATAACTGTTTGACCTTGAGCATTAGCCTTGCCTAACGCCTGATTAAAGTCCTCGATACTGCTGACTTTAAGAAATTCTGGATGGGCTAATGTTTTAACATCTGACTCAACCTGAGTGTTGTTGCCTATTGTACTAATAGTTTGATAGCCATAACCTACTGAAATAAATAATCCAATGAAAATCAAGCATGCACGAAGTCCTTTATAAAAAGTTATTTGGCTATTTTGATTCATTACATAAAAATAAGTAAACGTGGTAAGACCAAGAAGAGCCCATGCTATGTCCGTTGCAACATGGTTGACTAAACGTTCTACAAACATGATGGCGACAGCTAACATCATAAAACCAAATGTCACTTTAACAACGTTCATCCAATGACCTGCTTTTGGTAATAATTTACCGCCCGTAATGCCGAATAAAATCAACGGAATACCCATGCCTAAACTCAACACATATAACGCACTGAAGCCCAACACTAAATCACCACTTTGGGCGATAAATAACAAAATTCCGGTCAACGGCGCTGTAGTACAAGGTGATGCGACTAAACCAGAAATCGCTCCCATAGCTAACACACCCATGTAGCTTCCACTGGTTTGTTTATTACTCATCGCATTGAGTTTTTCTTGCCATGAAGAAGGCATCTGCAATTCATAGGCTCCAAACATCACAACTGCCAACAACACAAAAATCACAATCAAAGCGATTAGAATAGCCGGATGTTGTAACCCAGCCTGGAACTGCACACCAGCCGAAGTAACAATCAACCCCAACAGTGAATAAGTGATCGCCATGCCTTGCACATACACAAATGACAAAATAAATGCTCGGGATGTGCTAATGGTTTTGCCTTGGCCAATCACGATGCCAGATAAAATTGGATACATAGGAAACACGCAAGGTGTAAAAGCTAAACCGATACCTAAGCCTAAAAATAATAACAGTGTGATAAACAAACTCTGCTCGCTTGATAACAGACTGGCTAACTCAAACTGCTCTGAAATAGATACTTCAGTTGATGATCCGGCTACTAAAATACGTGATTCAGTATTAGGGTTTTCTATTGCTTGGTCAGACACTGCTATTGAAGCGTCGCCCACTTGGTTTAAATACACCTCTTTGATGGTAGGTGGGTAACACAAGCCGGCATCGGCACAACCCTGATAACGAATTTTAACTATGCCATCTTGCACTGAAGATATTATGGGATAAGTAATATTTAATTGCCCACGAAACACTTCAGACAGGCCAAAAAACTCATCTTCAACTTGCTCGGCAGTAGGAAAAATCGGCAACCCCAACTCAGCCTGTTTAACAACTGTTTTAAACTGCTTTTTATATAAGTAGTAGCCATCTGCTATTTTCCAGCTCAACGTGACTTCATCACCTTGCTGGGCAAAGTCAAATTGAAACGCTTCGTCTACTTGCAAAAACACTGGTTCGTCAGCAAACAGCTCGACTAAAGGATCAGAGGTTTGCGCCATACTGACGAATGACAAAAAGCATACAGTAAGCAGCAATACAAAATATTTAACACTCAAATTCATCAATAACACTTCTTATATTAAGGGTAACGAGGCACCAAGTTTATTATACCAATAGGCCAATGGGGATTTACGAAATTTAAAGCATAAATCTTAACAAATTATTAAGATTACACATCACTTTGTTTAAAGACCCCAACTTAGACAGTCAAATTTCACTTTTATACTAATTAACATGAGTTTAAGATTAACAAGCCTCAGTAACCAAACTTGTTAGACAAACCAAGCAATACTCTGTAACAATACATACTTTGGATTTCTATTTTCTAGTCCCAGTACTATAACAATCACATTTCAAAAGTTGGGTATACATAAATTATTCAGCGTATCCCCCTAATAATGAGGCATATTTGTTTAAATTATTTTTATTATTCGCTATTTTACCTATTATCGAAATCGCCATACTGATCAACGTTGGTGAACAAATTGGTGGTTGGTATACCGTGGCTATCGTTATTATCACTGCCTTTGCGGGTGCGCACTTAGTCAGGCAACAAGGGATCAGTACCTTGATGCAAGCCCAGCAAAAAATGCAAGCTGGCGCCATGCCAGGTCAAGAGATGGCTGAAGGTTTATTGTTGGTGATTGCAGGTGTGTTATTGGTGACGCCTGGTTTTATCACAGACGGCATTGGCTTTTTATTGAGTTTACCCATGACACGTCCGCTTATCGCCAAAGGACTAGTCAAACATTTATCTCTAAAGGTGATCAATCCATCTTTTAATGGCAACTTTTCACAACACCAACAGTCACCTCATTCAACAAGTCAATCTGAAGATATTATCGAAGGTGAATTTGAACGTAAGGATAAACCCCCTGTAAATCCAACGCTTAAGGATGACTTAAGAAAACCTGAGTAACCTATTCGAGGCCTCTTCAAGTAAGTTCTAATGAGTTGTCTGAATGTCCTGCTTTACATG
>JBNMPD010000044.1:0-18131 GCA_051276225.1 Flavobacteriales bacterium | reverse complement strand
ATAGCTCGTAAAACTGTTTTATCATAAAGACATTCACAACTGTAGATGAGGGTAGGAAGCTTCATTTAAAGAGCTTTTTCGCTATATCTTATGGTTAATCAATTGTTAATAAAGTTTGAGGTTTTACATGGCGTTTAATGGTACAGAAAAATATATAGCTAGTCGTGAGTTGCAACTTGCCGTCAACGCTGCAATTACGTTAGAAAAACCGTTGTTGATTAAAGGTGAGCCAGGTACGGGCAAAACTATGCTGGCAGAAGAATTAGCAAAAAGTTTAGATGCTAATTTGATCCAGTGGCATATTAAGTCCACCACTAAAGCCCAACAAGGTTTATACGAATACGATGCAGTTTCACGTTTACGTGATTCTCAATTAGGTGATGAAAAGGTCCATGATATTGGTAACTATATTGTCAAAGGTAAGTTGTGGCAGGCATTTGATGCAGAAAAACGCACCATATTATTAATTGACGAAATAGACAAGGCAGATATCGAGTTTCCAAACGATTTGTTGTTAGAACTGGATAAAATGGAATTTTTTGTTTATGAGACTCAACAATTAGTTAAAGCTAAACAACGTCCTATTGTGATCATCACCTCGAACAATGAGAAAGAGTTACCTGACGCATTTTTACGTCGCTGTTTCTTTCATTATATTCAATTCCCCGATGCTGACGAGATGCGTCAAATTGTGGATGTACATTTTCCAGATATTAAGAAAATATTGCTTAATCAAGCTTTACAGTCATTTTTTGATTTGCGAGGTATACCAGGCTTACGTAAAAAACCATCGACTTCAGAACTGTTAGACTGGTTGAAGTTATTAGTAGCTGAAGATATTCCGATTGAAGCGTTGCAAAACAAAGACGGCAAACAAAGTATTCCACCACTTTATGGAGCCTTACTAAAAAACGAACAAGATATTCACTTATTCGAAAAACTGGTCTTTATGGCGCGTCGTTAATGTTAGTTGATTTCTTTTTTAAACTCAGAGAATACCGCTTATCAGTGAGTCTAAGAGAGCTTCTGGACTTACTAAATGCCCTAGAGAAAGGCGTAATATTTGCCAACATTGATGATTTTTATTTTTTAGCAAAGATGATCATGGTTAAAGATGAAAGTCAGTTTGATAAATTTGATCGCGCTTTTGCTGATTATTTTGAAGGCGTACAAAGCATTGACTTGTTTGGTAAGGATATCCCGGAAGAATGGCTTAAAAATGCTTTAGAGCGACATTTCAGTGATGAAGAAAAAGCACAAATTCAAGCTTTGGGTGGCCTAGAAGAGTTAATGAAAACTCTGAAAGAACGTTTGGCGGAACAAGAAAAACGTCACCAAGGTGGTAATAAATGGATTGGTACTGGCGGAACATCCCCGTTTGGCGCAAATGGTTATAACCCGGAAGGGGTGCGTATTGGTCAGCAAGGTAATCGTAATTTCTCAGCCGCTAAAGTATGGGATAAGCGTGAGTTTAAAAATCTAGCCGGTGATGTTGAGCTAGGCACCCGTAATATAAAAGTTGCGCTGCGTAAATTACGAAAGTTTGCCCGAACAGGAGCTACTGAAGAACTAGATATACCCACGACCATCGGTGCTACAGCTAAAAATGCTGGATTTTTAGATATCCACATGGTGAAAGAGCGTCACAACGCGGTTAAGGTGTTGATGTTTTTTGACGTGGGCGGCTCGATGGATGCGCACATTAAAGAATGTGAAGAACTGTTTTCAGCGGTGCATACCGAATTTAAACATCTTGAATATTTTTATTTTCATAATTGTGTATACGAAGGTGTCTGGAAAGACAATAAAAGGCGTGACAGAGAAGTCATACCCATCGCTAACGTTATTCATAAATATGGTGCTGACTACAAACTAATATTTGTAGGCGACGCGACTATGGGACCATATGAAATAACCTACCCAGGCGGTAGTGTTGAACATTGGAATGAAGAAGCGGGCTCAGTTTGGATGCAACGTTTACTAAACCATTTTGAACATGCAATATGGCTTAACCCTCAGTTAAGTCAGTACTGGAATTATTACGCTTCCGTTAGCATAATGAAAGAAATAATGACCGACAGAATGTTTCCCCTCACATTAGATGGAATAGGAGAGGGAATTAAAAGTCTAACCAAAAGAAGCGGTTAAAATAGACAGTTATGGATAAACATACATCTTTACAACCTAGTCAAACTAATAGCCAATTAGATATTGGCTTAGATCCTGAAACCTTAGGTCCTAGTAATAAAAACGAGATATTAAGTCACAAAGAAACCCGACAAATTGTCACGCCATATGCATTTTTTGTAGCGGACGATTTATTGGGAACACCACTTGCCGGGCCATTTCGTCGTGGTTTTGGCATGTTGATAGATTTGTTTTGTATCGCTTTACTGACTCAAGTCAGTAGTTTTGTATTGGCTGCCATCGCTGCTTGGACATTTTTTAAAGCTGGTAATCGTTTAAAAACCAAAAAACGTTTTAATGCTGGTCGGATTTTCTTGCGGATGCTGGTCGCTTTATTATTATTTATTGTAGCGGTAGGTATTTTTGAGGAGATTAATGACAATAATACCTCAGGTGACAACTTGCCTGATCCCTCCGCTAATATTAACGATACTTCGCGCGAAGTGGAGTTACTTGCTTTAACAGCAATATATTTGTTAGATACTAAAGCAATGAAACAGCAAGTTACTCTTGGCGAGTGTGGACCTGCATTCGATTGTTTTCAAACCTTAGGTCAAGAGCTTGTAGAAGACATTGTTGACATTGGCCTAGATAGAAATATTGTTGATAAGGCATTGGAACGTTATCTAAAATCAGTATCTGAAATTTTATCTGCACCACAACTAACCGAGTTAACCAACCAATTGCATCAATTTGTTGAATCAAAGCAAATAGTCAAAATCAACGATAAGCCTTTATCTGTCATGCCAGACAATCACAATGTAGAAAATAATAAACCTTATACCCAATCTAAAGGCTTCATTAATTGGTTAGAAAACGTAGTAGAGGAGTTAGGTTTAGGCTTAGGTTGGGCAGCGTTTTATTTTAGTGTATTTACCGCATGGTGGAAAGGGCAAACACCTGGTAAAAAGTTGCTGGGCGTAAAAGTGATTAAACTCGATAATAGCCCCTTAAATTTGTGGGAAAGTTTTGGCCGTTACGGGGGATACGCAGCAGGTTTAGCTACGGGACTTATGGGATTTTTACAGGTTTTTTGGGATCCTAACCGTCAAGCTATTCATGATAAAATCTCTGAGACTTTAGTGATTGATTTGCGCAAACCTAAAGTTCCTTTTATTAAAAAAATGGCAGCATAATTTATATGGCAAATAGGATCACCCAGTTACTCACCTACTGGACTGAAGACAGAGATAAACATTTGTGGGTATTAGCCACTATTATCCAAACTGACGGTTCTTCTTACCGTAAAGCGGGGGCCATGATGTTGATCAATGACATGGGGCAATATTTTGGTTTGTTAAGCGGCGGGTGTTTAGAGTCAGACATTATGCGTCAAGCTCGGCGCTGCTGGGAGAACCTACACAATCGTATTATTGAATATGATATGCGCGAAGAAGAAGATCTTGCTTGGCAACTGGGTATTGGTTGTGGTGGCATGGTGAAAATTCTGTTGCAGCCAGTTCATGCTGACAACCATTATCTAAAACTTGATGAGATGAGCCGTTATTTAGAGCTAAGGCAAAAAGTGGAATATCAGCAACAAATTGATGAAGGTTTGCCACTTAATCAAGTTTTGCCTGTGATGGACACACGGCACAATCTTTCTGCAAAAATAAACAGCAAAGCAGGAGTAGACGTTTTTGTTCAACAACTAAGCCCTGCTCCATTGCTTGTTGTATTTGGTGCAGGTGTAGATGCAAAGCCAGTTGTGTCTATAGCGGCCGAACTAGGATGGCAAGTGTTGCTTGTCGACCCACGTGTTGGTTATGCAAAAGTAGAGTTTTTCAGCAAGGCCAGTGAGATTATTCGTCAATCGCTAGACGAACTCTGTGATGCAACTTGGCTTAGTCAGATAGATGCTGCATTGATACTAACCCACAACATAAAACTGGATGCCGAAGCACTAGCATTAGTTCAAAGCAGCAGCGCTAAGTATGTAGGTTTACTTGGGCCTATTCATCGCACTGAAAGAGTGTTGGATATTGCAAAGTTAAGTAGAAACGATTTGACTAAACCTCTGGCAAACCCAGTAGGTTTACGATTAGGTGGTGAATTGCCTGAATCTATCGCTTTGTCTATGTTATCAGAGGTACATGCGGTGTTAGAAAAGGCTGACGGTTTATCTATCAGTAGCATGTTAAATCAGTGAAAACTGAGCTGATGATGTTAGCCGCGGGACAAAGCAAACGTTTCGGCGGTATCAAACAATTAACAGACATCGGTGGACAACCGATGATTTGTCATTGTTTGTCACAATATCGTCAAGGTGAAAAATGGTTAGACGGCATATCCAATGGATGTGTCGTGTTAGGATCAAATGCTGTGTTAATTACACAGGCATTACCTGATAACGTAAATAAGTATGTTGTTGATTTATGGTTGAACGGAATGGGTTATGTTTTAGCACAATCTATACACAATATTGCTGTCGACACGTCTCATGTGCTAATTGGTTTAGCCGACCAAGTCGCAATCAGTCAATCTATGATTAGCCAATTACTAGATGAATCCCAAAAGCATCAGGGTCACATTATTGCTGCACAATATAATAGTGGGTTGGGGGCCCCAGTAATTTTCCCAAAAGACTACTTCTGCGAGTTAAGTCAACTAACAGGTGATAAAGGCGCAAAAGAATTGCTTCAGCAATACCCACAAAAAATTATTAGTTTAGCTATGCCAGCAGCGGCGCTTGATGTTGATACACCAGAGGATCTTAAATTACTTTAATCGGGTTAGATACTTAACTTTTCACCTATAATTTTTGAACCTATGATTTTAAAAGTTATGTGCCATTAAATGAATATTGTTTGAGCACATTGCCATCCTTGGCTTATTCATAAGCTCAATTTTACAATTAATCATGCAATCATTTATAAACTAAGGCTTTAATTATCAAATGTCTTTACACCTTTGATAGGCTTTTCAGGGTTAAAATTGTTGGCAAATTGATGATTAGCATCTCGGTGACCTGCTTCATCGTTTCTAACCGCTATGATGACATCGCGAAGAGTCGCATTGGCTGCTAGTTTCCAATAATCAATCGCAATCTCAGGAGCGGACACATTTTCTAAGCGACCACTGTCTACCTCGTCTAAGTATTCGCTATAGCTATATACCGCTTCTTCTTCGAAATAACCTACAAGGCGGTGTGCAGTTCGTCCAGAGACAACATATAGAATCAAAAAACTAAAGAAAAACACGCCTTGAGCCAGCAAAATAAGCATTCTTTCTAAAAAACTTGGCTGGGCAATTTGTACAAACGTAAACAGGTGCATACGTTCGTTTTCAGCTTCTTCCAAAAGTGTATGGATCGCTTCTCTATCGTCTTCCATCCGACGTAGTGAGCGCATGTGACGTAACATTCCGGCAACCATTCCCGGCACTGCGGCTACTGTTTCCAATACAACGGCCCGGTGACCGTAACGCTTAGCAAAAAATAGGTCTGCAAAAAAACGTAACAGCTTGGTTAAGCGAAAGGCAAAACGGTCAGAAAAGCCCGACGGAGTATGGTGTTTACTCAACGGGTCGTTGTTGCGTGCTGGTGAAGAAGAATCCAGTGCATTTTTCATGGTAACAATCTCCAAAAATTAAAATGTTAATACCCTAAAGACGAATGTCTGTTTAGGGGTAAATCATGGCGCTTATAATACCGATACTTATCAATTTGTGAGAGCATCATCTGTTTAAACTACTTTTTGCTATCTTTTAACTGCTTTTTACTTATTTAAAAATTATTTTAAATAAATTGTTAATTCACTCTCCAATATTAAATAATTAAGGCCTCAGCGTGATGACTTGCATAAATTATATCGATGAGCTAATACCATTTGGAAACATGAGCTTAGCCATAGCGTAACGATGTATCTTGCAAGTGAAAAAGCTGTTTATTGATCTGGGTACAAATCAATAAAATAAATATGTGTTATTCAAATAACATCGCGTACTTATATGGTGTCTGCATAAACTCATCTCATTTAAGCAACAAATGTACATAAGATATAATTCGACGGTAATGAAACTGCAAAAGTAACTGTCAAAAAAAAGTCAAAGGTAATGTCACAATAACAATCCATACTCAGGTGTTTTTGGCTGGAATTTGGGCAAGAAAATTAAGACATAAATTATGCACTAACTACGTGTTTTTTGTCCTTAGAGGATCACATAAGAAAGTCAAAGCAATATTTTTCTAATAGTGTCACTTATTCGAATTAAACTATTTGAATTTAGGCGATTTATGACTGTTTATAGGATGGACTATCCAACTCAATGTCCCCAATAATTAGTTACACTTAGTTTTAATTATCGGCTGCAACCGTCTGAACTATTTATGAGTGCATAAAAAATATTAATCACGTGGTAAATTATGACTCACGCGCATTGTTTAGTCAGGGTCTTGCAAATACACCAGAAAACGTAGGGCATTTTTAGGGCTTATCAACTAGTCGTAAATAACAGGCTCAGTAAAAAATACGCCAATTGGGTCATCCTTAAAAAAATTATGAAATCCTCGACAACTTAGTTTCTTTCTGACCATATGGCGTACCCACACAATATAAAGCAATGACATAATAGCCTTTTGTTTTTACCTCTTTAAAATTACAAACTCTACCCAATATAATAAGCATGAATAAAAATAAACGATTATCCCAAAGCATCCTCTATTCAATATTTGCTATCACCATTTTGTGGTGCCTAAAGTCGGCTGAGATATTGTTTGGCTTAAATTTATCTTTTATGGGACTAGTGCCTTTAGAATTGACAGGAGTGTTAGGGATAATTACGGCTCCTTTAGTACATGGTTCTTTGGAACATATTTTTAATAATACTTTTGCGATCCTGATTTTAGCCAGCTTCTTATATTACGGTTACCCAAAATCATGGTGGAAAGTGTTAAGTCTAGTCTGGATCTTGTCAGGGATTGGAGTGTGGATATTTGCTCGTCAAGCTAACCACATTGGCGCTAGTGGTATCACCCATGGTTTATTTTTCTTTTTATTTGTAGCTAGCATCTTTCGCCGTGATAAAAGTTCAGTGGCCATCATGATGATCGCTTTTTTATTATATGGCGGTATGACAATGACCATTTTTCCTAGAGAGGAAGGCATATCTTTTGAATATCATTTTTTTGGTGCCTTAGCAGGTGTTATTGCTGCTTTAATATGGCGAAATAGCGACCCCAAACCAGCGGTTAAACGTTATGAGTGGGAACAAAACAGTTCGGAAGATGACATTGACATTGGTGATGAATGGCAAGTTGACGCACCCACAGAATTAGAGGATAAGCCTCGGCTTCACTAAGGACCATCATGCAGCTAAAAAAAACGTTATCAGAACATTTCACTTTATTGTTAAGAGTCCGGTATGGTGAATGTGATGCTCAGCAAGTAGTGTTTAACGCTCGATATGCAGACTATATCGATATTGCTATGACTGAGTATTTCAGAGAAGCAGTGGGTGGTTTTCAATATTTACTTGATCAAGGTTTAGATAATCAAGTGGTCAGTTTACATATTGATTGGCATTCGTCTGCAAAGTTTGATGACGTCTTGGCAATTTCTGTAACATCAACAAAGTTGGGTAATACTTCTTATGGTTTTGACATATTGATCAACGATTATATTTCTCAAAAATTGATTGCTAAAAGTAGCATGACATACGTGATGGTCGATACCCAAAATTATCATAAGACACCGGTGCCTGATTGGTTACGAGAAAAGTTACTTTCATCTACGTCATGGCCATTAATTAATCATGCGGGTGTTACTGATTAGTATGGTTACATAGGTATTAAGTGTGTTTCTAGACTCAAGATATCATCTATTCTTACCGTTTAAATTCATTATCAGCTTCAAAAAGTTTGTGTTTTATAAAGTTTGAAGCAGAAAATAAAGTAAGAAACAGAACTTCATTTAATTTGTGACGAATTTGGAATATATGTTTTGGATTTTAGGAGGCAAATGGGTTTTGCCTCCTAAAATCCAATGTTAGATGCATATTAAGTGCTAGGCACTGATAACAATCACCTCACCCTTCATTGGGGATCAGCAACGATGACTAGATAAACAGTGCAGTCTATTATTGAGCTGGTGAGTGTTACAGATGGTATCGCTCAAGCAGAAGCCAGTCATACTTTTTATGGAGCATTATCGCCGCTAGTTTGTCTCTGTTCCTTATCGTTATCTCAACAACTTACCAATCTTTGGCTATCTATGATCATGTCATGTCATGAATTATGCCATGCAAATATTTTTTTGGAGTGGGGATTATGCGAGCATCTGTGGGCCTTGAATATTGTCTAGTTGGTTTGATATAGGTAATGTTTTGTTGTTAACACAGGTTGACAACGATTTTTACTCAACACCTGTTAGGTACTTGTTAATTAATCAGCTTTGCACTAGATAAAATGGCAAACACACGGCTAAAAACCGTTATCTTGATATTTGATACTGGTATAATACATTTTAATAATTCGCAAGTTTTACCAAGAGGGTACATTAATGGCCGAGACTGACAGTCGTCCGACCAATTTTATTCGTCAAATCATTGATAAAGATATTAACGAAGGTTTACATACACAGATCCAGACTCGTTTTCCACCAGAGCCAAACGGATATCTTCATATTGGCCATGCAAAGTCTATTTGCCTTAATTTTGGTATTGCCCAAGATTATCAAGGTCAATGTAACCTGCGGTTTGACGATACTAACCCTGAAAAAGAGGACATAGACTACGTTAATGCCATTCAACAAGACGTGACTTGGTTAGGTTTTAAATGGGATGGTGATGTACGTTATTCGTCCAATTATTTTGATCAACTCTATGTTTTTGCAATTGAATTAATCAATAAAGGTTTGGCATATGTAGATTTCTCAAGTCAAGAACAGATGCGTGAATTACGCGGTACCTTGAAAGAGCCTGGTAAAAACAGTGCTTACAGAGATACTCCAGTTACTGAGAATTTAGCTTTATTTGAAAAAATGCGAAGCGGTAATTTTAAAGAAGGCGAGTGTCTGCTTAGAGCTAAAATAGATATGAGTTCAGCCTTTATGTGTATGCGAGACCCTGCATTATATAGAGTCAGATTTGCACACCATCATCAAACTGGAGATAAATGGTGCATTTATCCCATGTATGATTTTACTCATTGTATTTCTGATGCGATTGAAGGCATTACCCACTCTTTATGCACGTTGGAGTTCCAAGACAACAGGCGTCTATATGATTGGGTACTCAGCAATATCACTATTGATACCACACCACATCAGTACGAATTTTCAAGGCTGAATCTTGAATATACAGTATTAAGTAAACGTAAATTAATTCAATTAGTTGATGAAGATCAGGTTAATGGTTGGGACGATCCACGTATGCCGACCGTTGCAGGTTTACGCCGAAGAGGTTACACATCAGCTTCCGTTCGCGAATTTTGTAAACGTATTGGGGTCACCAAAATGGACAATATGGTTGAAATGTCCATGTTGGAGGCATGCTTAAGAGAAGAGTTAAATGCTGACGCAAGTAGGGCGATGGCTGTGCTAGAACCTCTGAAACTAGTGATTGAAAATTATGCCGGCGATGATGTCGAAAATTTAACGGCACCAAACCATCCCGCAGATGAATCGATGGGTTACAGAAATGTGCCTTTTAGCAAAGAAATTTATATCGAAGCAGAAGACTTCAGAGAAGAAGCTAACAAAAAGTTTAAACGTTTAGTGTTAGGCAAAGAAGTACGTTTAAGAAATGCTTATGTGATCAAAGCCGAACGCGTTGAAAAAGATGAGCAAGGAAATATCACGACTGTTTACTGTAGCTACGATAAAGATACGCTAGGTAAAGATCCAGCTGATGGACGTAAAGCTAAAGGTGTTATTCACTGGGTGTCTGCTTCACACGGAGTCAAAGCTGAAATACGTTTGTACGACAGATTGTTTAAAGTGCCTAATCCAGCAGCGGAAGAAGATTTATTAGCCTGTATCAATGAAGAATCTTTAGTCGTCAAGCAAGGAATAGTTGAACCTAGTCTTGTGAATTTAGAAGTATGTTTGCCAGTTCAGTTTGAAAGAACGGGGTATTTTTGCAAAGACAAAGACAGCCAGGGTGAAAAACTAGTATTTAATCGTGCGGTAGGGTTAAGAGATACTTGGGCAAAAATGGATCAAGGTTAGAAGGCAAGCTCAATTGAGGTATCAAAACCGGACACCAGTTGTCCGGTTTTTTTGTTCTTATTACTTTTACTCAATCTGCTGTCTAATAAAAGCATCCTATTAAGGTTGCTCAGCGGGACTGCATAAACTAGTTATTTGGGTTGTGCATCGAACGTCTGGCCATTGTCTCTGCTTGTTTCTGCATCCATCAAGTATAAATATAGCGGCATTATTTGTTCTGTTGTTTTCAAGTCAGCAGTACTTTCTGCAGGAAATGCTTTTGCTCGCATAGCCGTTTTTGTTGCGCCAGGGTTAATACAATTAAATCGAATCGTACTGTTGTCGTACTCATCAGCTAAAATCTGCATCATGCCTTGAGTGGCAAATTTGGAAATAGAGTAGGGTCCCCAGTATGCTTTTCCCTCTAATCCAACACTTGAAGTTGTGAATATAACCGAAGAATGACGTGCCTTCTTTAAAATAGGCAATAATGCTTGGGTCATTAAAAACTGACTGGTTACATTAACCTGAAATACATCTTGCCAGTCTTGTTCACTGATTTGTGCAAAAGGTCCTAAATGCCCCAAAATGCTGGCGTTGTGTAACAAGCCATCTAAACAACCGAATTGGTCACTAATAGTGCTTGCCATATCCTGGTAGTGTTTTGCTGTCGCTCCTTTTAAATCCAAAGGCACAATGGCAGGCTCATTGCCCCCATTGTTAATTATTTCATCATAGACACTTTCTAACTTCACAACTGTTTTACCGAGCAGGATGACGGTAGCCCCATATTTCGCATAGTGCAAGGCCGCCTGTTTTCCAATGCCGTCTCCGGCACCTGTGACTAAGATTGTTTTTTTATCTAAATAAAGCTTTTGGGGAGTGTAAGTATGCATAGTAAACATCTAATAAAATCAATAACTAAATTATATCACTGAAGTACTGGCCTAAGAAAGAGATAGGCCAGCAGTAGAACATTATTTTTAAAGTGATTTTATATTGGCTCTACAAACAGGCTATAAAGGCAATAGTATGACTTATAAGCAAACTGGTCACACCATTGTAAAAAACCTATATATATCTATAACAAAATCATTAGTCATCGTAATTACATACACTTATGAATTAAAGTTAAAATAAAATAGAGGCAGGATAATGAAAAAAATATTACTGAGTACTGGGATAATCACACTATTTGGGTTGTCAGCTTGCGGTAGCGATCTACCTGAGAACGTCACAGTAACTGATGAAATTCAAGAAGTTGTGCTTGAAAAACCGTTTGTGCGGGTGGTATTTAATCCTGCAACGTCTAACTTAAATGTTCCCAACGATTTTTTGATGATTCCAAACGGAAACTTTTTTGATTTCACCCTCAATACTGAAGGTAGTGATGAATTTGATCCCTCTAATTCTCAGCATACACTTAGCGCACTAGACGGATGGTCTGCGCATATGCCGTTTGCAATCCGAGTCGCTTTAACAGACGACCTAGATATTGATGCTTTATCTGTATCTGGCTCATCGATTAGAATATTTGAAGCAACCCAGGCCTTAGAAGGTACTTCTGACACTTGTCAGGAACTTGCTGCTGCTATTGGAGTGCCTGGTGTGCCATGTGAATTAGGTGAAGAATTAACTTGCGGTATCGATTTTGTTGCTTCTTACACAGCTAGAACAGGTGCTATTAACGTAGTACCTCTAATACCGATGAAGTCCTTACAGGGCAGTATGCGGGTTGTTACTGATGATTTAAAATCGGCTGACGGTCGGTCAGTTAAAGGATCGATTTCTTGGGAGCTTGCTCGTCAGGATATCACCACAAATGCATTAGGTTCGGCCGACTGGTTGCAATTACAAGGCTTAGTTAATTCCTTAGTGAATGTTTTAGAGCATACTGGATTATAGTCAACGGATGTTTCGTATGCCGCTTGTTTTTCTACACAATCCACAGAAGATTCACTCAACACAATAAAATAGTTAAATATTGCACCTTTTGCCCAAGCGTTTCAGGCTACTTTAGCAACGGGCGCTGACCTAGCGACTGCCAATGCTTTTGCGTATCAGTATTTGCCAACCATTACCACTGAATTAACGGCAGGACCTGATACTGTATTTGAAAATTTTTCATCTTTACTATTAACAGCTGAGCAGTTGGCAGGATTGGCAGCTGTTGGCTTAGATACGTGCGATGGTCTTATTGCTGCTGTATCAGACCCTACATCACCGTTAAATGCTACTGCCACAGCAACGTTTGCATCAGTGGGCCCTTTGTGTAGCTCAACAATAGTAGAAGGTGAAGTTAAACTACCTTATTATTCTAGGACTACTAATCCTACCAGTGACTGGTGTTGAGCAGCATGTACCAGCGGTGCAACCCTAAATTTCTTGGCGCTGAGATAGTCACTGGGTTAATCCAAACAGGTCAAGTTGGTAATAATGCGCGCTGTCAGGTTGCATCAGGCAGAACTTTATTTGACTTAGACTTAACTAGTTTAAGTATGACAGATCAAAGAAACATCACTAAATTTAATCCAATTCCTGTTTTACAAGGCCGTCAAGGTGACGATGCAGGTACGTTTTATAATGAAGCAGGTACAGTGTCTGTCCGAGTACAATTTACAGTACCTGACGAATCGGTTATTGCCACTATATCAGCCGCAACTGGGGGTGCTGTTCCAGCCTTGACTAAACCAACTGAAGGCTGGCCAGTTCTTGTGTTTCAACATGGTTTTGGTCAATCAAACAGTAATGCATTTTTAATTGCATCAGCTTTAGCCATGGTGGTTCCGCTTCAGCCGCTATTGATCATCCTCTGCATGGTGATCATATTATTACTATCGGCGATGAATCTTTTGACAGTTCTGCATTTAATTCTTTAAACCTATTATCTACAAGAGATAATGGTCATCAAAGCATTGCTGACATTATGGCTACCTAAAGTATCAACAAGTACCAAAGGCATTGGTGTTGTTAGATTTATTGCAGGAGGCCACGGTTCGTTGATAAGTCCGACACCTAGTACTGCAGCCTTAGCTGAAATGCAAAGCCAAGCAGTATCATTTATTGTTTCTGGTGGTGAAAACATAGTTGTTACTGATTCATCAGTGGTTGAAAACTAAAAAATAAAATAAAATTTAATATAAAGCCAAGTTAATTACTTGGCTTTTTTTTTAGTAGTTTATCCCCATATATTTGAAAACAATTTTAAGGAGTTAAATAGGTTGGAATTTTTATATGAGTACGGATTATTTATTGCTAAAGCTATAACAATAGTAATAGCTATTCTGTTGGCACTTGGCGGTATCATTGGTTTAGTGAGTAAACAAAAACAAGGTAGAGGCCACCTTGAAATAAGTTCTTTGTCAGACAAGCTAGAGTCAATCACTGAGTTTGCAAGAGCTGAGTTATTAAGCAAAGACGAACTTAAACAATTTCACAAACAACAGAAAAAAACCTTAAAGACTAAGAAGAAAGAGCAAAAAAACAAAGATACGGATGTGCCAATCATGGGGCAACTATTTGTTATTGATTTTAGTGGTTCGATGGACGCCCACGAAGTGGATTATCTGCGCGAAGAAATCACTGCTATTTTATGTGTAGCAAAGCCAGAAGACGAAGTGTTGATCAGACTTGAAAGTGGCGGTGGGGTAGTGCATGGATACGGTTTAGCCGCTTCTCAGTTACAACGAATTAAAGACAAAAATATCAGACTCACTATCTCTGTTGATAAAGTCGCAGCAAGTGGTGGTTATATGATGGCCTGTGTTGCGGACCATGTATTTGCTGCAAAATTTGCCATAATTGGCTCCATCGGTGTGATAGCTCAGTTACCTAATTTCAACAAACTTTTGAAGAAAAGTAATATTGAATTTGAGCAACATACAGCAGGTGCGTTTAAGCGCACCTTGACCATGTTTGGTGAAAACAACGACCAAGGCCGCGAAAAATTTAAAGAAGAGCTTGAAGATGTGCACCATATGTTTAAAGACTTTGTTCAGTCACAAAGACCCGCTCTAGATATTGCACAAGTTGCAACGGGTGAATACTGGTACGGTATCAAGGCAAAGGAACTTGGCTTAGTTGACGATATTCAAACATCAGACGATTACATATTAACAGCGAATGAAAATAAGAAGATTTTCACGGTAAAGTACAGTATGAAAAAGAGTCTACCAGAGAGACTTGGCTTAGCAGCAAGTGTGACCCTTGAATCAATTTTTATGAAGTTGTGGAGTAAAAGCGAAAGCAGCTATAGATAAAATACAGAATCTCGCTAAGCAAATAAAAAGCTTTATGAAAAAGCAAACAATATAATTGTTTGCTTTTTTATTTGTACAGTGAAACAGGTAAATCCTTTCATTTGAAATTTTATTAACTGCAAAAAATAACTCAAACCTCCTCTTTTATCTATCTAACAAGCAAACCGATATCAAAAGTCATCAACCAATAAAAATAATATTTAAAAAGTAGAAGCTTATTTCAAAGTTTTATAAAACTATTTATGGATCCACAAAGTATAAGAAATGTAATAATATATATTCTGTTTTTATGAATTTTTATCTAAGCTGGTTAAACAGTAGTTTTATTACTGCTGCTTAACAATATAAATATAAATTATTGGTTAATAACAATTAAAATAAACAAAAACTAGCGAGAACATACAAATGAAATCTAGATTATCTAAACTAACAAAGAATATTCGATTTGTTATCGCAGCATCTGCGGCAGCAAGTGTTGTATCTGTATCACCTGTATTTGCACAAGAATCCGAAAATACAGAAAGCATTATTGTGACAGGGACCAGAATGACGGACCGTTCAGCCGGCGATTCTCCCGTCCCTGTTGATATAATAAGTGGTGAAGACTTTCGCCAAAATTCTTCAGCGGATGTGCAGGATCTACTTCGTACAGCCGTGCCTTCGTTTAACATCAATAGTCAACCAATCAGTGATGCTGCCACTATTGTAAGACCAGCAAACCTACGTGGACTTTCTCCAGATCACGTTTTGGTGTTAGTGAATGGTAAACGTCGTCACAGAGGTTCGATAATTTCTTTCTTGGGCGGTGGTATTTCTGATGGCGCGCAAGGGGTTGATATTTCTGCCATTCCATCAATGGCATTAAAACAGGTTGAAGTATTACGAGATGGTGCATCTTCTCAATACGGTTCAGATGCTATAGCCGGTGTGCTTAACTTCATCCTTAAAGACGACTCAGAAGGTTTTGAAGTCGTTACTCGTTATGGCTCTACTTATGAGGGGGACGGCAGTAACTACACAATCGCAGCTAACGCAGGTTTACCTCTTGGGGATTCTGGTTTTATAAACCTGACCGCTGAAATCCGAGATGTCGAAGGCACACTAAGGTCAGTTGTTAGAGGTGACAGCCAAGGTATGATTGATGCAGGTTATTTGCCAGCCGCTGACTTTCAGACAATAAATAGTTATACAAGCGATTACTCACAGTATTGGGGACAGCCTGATGTAGAAGACGACGTTAAGCTGTTTATCAATTCGGCTTTCGAAATAAATGAACAAGCAGAAGTTTATCTGTTCGGTAACTATGGTGAAAGAGCCGTCACTGGCGGTTTTTTCTACCGAAATCCCCTCACTGAAGGTGCTCAGCGAGGAGGCGTTTACAGAGGACCAACGGTCAACCCTCTAACTGGCCTTGCAGCTGATGATGGTGTTCATTCTGTATTAGTGGGTGATCTTGATGGACTAGGCGAAGGTGGCTCATGTATTGCCGGGATACCTATTGGTGGTGCAGGCAATGTGACGCCTGATCCAGCTTTTCTTGCACAAGTGACTGCAGACGATAATTGTTTCTCATTTATTGAAACTATTCCAGGCGGATTTGTGCCTAGATTTGGAGGTACTAATGAAGATCAATCAATTGCAGTCGGTGTGCGTGGTGAAGTCAATGTAGGTTCAGGTTTACGTTACGATTTGAGTGCACAGCAAGGCTCGAACAGAACAGATTTCTATATCCGTAATACCATTAACGCTTCTATGGGTCCTAACACGCCTAGAGATTTTGTTCCCGGTGGACAAGAGCAAACGGAAACCCAGTTTAATTTAGACTTAGTTTATGATTTAGATGTGGGTTTTGATTCTGACCTAAGTATTGCATTTGGGGCAGAGTATCGAGAAGAAGAGTTTGATCTTTTTGCCGGTGATGCCGCTTCTTATGAACTAGGTGTTCTTGCTAGTCAAGGTTTCTCATCAAGCTCTAATGGTTTTGGGGGCTTTCCTGCGTCATTTACTTCATCACAGGACAGTACCGCTTTTTATGTGGATGTTGAGGCCGACATTACACAACAATTAACGCTTCAAGCAGCGGTTAGAGCCGAAGATTTTAGTGAATTTGGTAATACCACCGATTTTAAAGTGGCAGGTATATATCATGTAACTGATGAACTTCGAATTCGTGCAGCCGTTTCTACTGGATTCCATGCCCCAACAGCCGGTCAAGCCAACATTACCAATGTTACGACGCAAAACGTTCAAGGTGTACTAGTTGACCAAGGTACTTTACCGCTTTCTTCATCGGCAGGGCAGTTAGGTGCTAATTTCATAGACAGTCAAGGAAACGGCCGACCTGAATTGGGTCCAGAGGATGCTAAAAACTTCTCAATCGGTGTTGGATTTAATGTCGCAGATACAACTTGGACGATTGATTACTACAATATCGAGTTAACAAATCGTGTTGCCCTTGGTGCTAATGTAGATTTTCTTGATGCCCTTAATTTTGCTGACTCTAGCGGAGCTAATTATGGTTCAGTATCTGCAGCACTTACAGGTTTGGATGCGCAAGGTGTTATTGATCGCAATAACTTCATTGGGCTAGATGACTTAGCAGAATTTAGATTCTTCTCTAACAGCTTCGATACTACTACTACAGGTATTGATGTGGTTGGTAACATTAACTTCGAATTTATGGGTGGTGATTCTGGTATCACAGTTGCAGCTAACTATAACAAAACCGAAGTAGACAGTCTTGGTACGGTTAACCCTATTGGCTCAGGAAGAGTTGCAGCACTTGAAGATTTACTACCTAATATTCGAGGCAACGTGTCGTGGAACCATACCCAAGGTGAATTCAGAACACTGTTACGTGCTAGTTATTACGGTGGATGGGATGATACTGGAAATGGTGTAAACGGAATTGGTGCAGAAGTATTAATCGACGTACAAGTGGCTTATCAATACAACGACCAACTAGAGTTTGTTGCCGGTGTAGATAACCTTTTAGATACCTACCCTCAAGAAAACCCTGGTGCATTAGGTTCTGGTCAATTGTATTCAGAGTCAAGTCCATTTGGTTTTAATGGTGGGACTTGGTATTTGCAAGCTAGATTCACCTATTAAGTCATTCAGTTAAATGCTTAAAAACCATTCGCATAAAAGCGAATGGTTTTTTGTTTTTGTAGCGAAGCTAGTAACCCAACCAATCTGAAAATTGAATCACTCTGATTTAGACTAATACCATTGAGCATAACAATATCTATATGATATAGAGTTGTCATAAAAGTGTGACTGGATAAATACAAGCAAAATATGGATTATTAATCTCGACTCAAAATGAATGAAAAACACAACTTTTTCTGACACTCCTTTTCTGACACTCCATAACGCTTAAATCTGCTAGTTTACAATATGAAATTTTATATGATTGCATGTTCGCGGTCAGTAAGAATAAAACTTCATTTGTAAATGATATATTTTGAACGAAAATTTGCATACAAACTTGTGTTAGTACCTCGTTTTCAGTTGAACCTGATAAATAAAATGCTGTAAC